>JBEIQK010000021.1:0-21734 GCA_040376505.1 Alphaproteobacteria bacterium
CCCCAACCTCGACCGCCTCGCCGCCGAGGGGCTCTCCTGCTCGCTCTCCTTCAGCCAGAGCAACGAGAGCCTCTTCAGCCACGCCGCCATGCTGACGGGCCGCCACGTCTCGGAGATCGCCCGGCCCGACTACCAGCGCTTTGTGGTGCCCGAGACGGCCCTGCAGGTGCCCGAGGTGCTGGCGCTCTATGGCTACACCACGGCGGCCTTTGTGGCGGGTGGCCACGTCAAGGGCTCCTATGGCTTCGCCCAGGGCTTTGGGCGCTACGAAGACGAAGACGACTTCGGCAGCTTTTTTCACACCGTCCCCCGGGCCCTGCGCTGGCTCGACAGCACCCCGCACAGCCCCTTCTTTCTGTTTTTGCACGGCTACGACACCCACCGGCCCTACCAGCACGCCGGGCTCTTTTTTCATGTCTACGACCGCGACTATCCCGGGCAGATCGATCAGCTCTCCGATCGGGCCGGCGTGGAGCGCATCTTCCGCGGTGTGTACTACGCCGACTTCCCGGTCTCCTACTTCTGGCATGGGGCCGCCGAGGAGAACATCCTCGATCCCACCGGCTACGCCCGCCTCGAAGACTGGGCGGCCGATCACCCCGGCACGCCGGTCACCGCCGCGGATCTCCATCACCTGCACGCCCACTATGACTCCGGCGCCCTGGCCGCCGATCTACATGTGGGGCTCTTTCTCGACGCCCTGAAGGACCGCGGCCTGTGGGAGAACACCCTGGTGCTGGTCACCGCCGATCACGGCGAAGACCTGGGCGACCACGGACTGTTCAACCACCGCTCGGCCCTCTTCGACTCCGCCACGCGGGTGCCCTTGATCCTGGCCGGCGGCGCCCTGCCCAAGCTGCGACAGGGTGCGTCGATTGAGGGTCTGTGCAGCGCCCTCGACGTGGCCCCCACCCTCTTTGCCGCCGCCGGCGCGCGGCCCCCCGCCGGGTTGACCGGTCGCGATCTGCTCGGCGATGGGCCCCCTCCCGCGGTGGTCATTCAGGAGGGCGTGCTGCCGATGATGGCGGTGCGCTCGGCCACCCACCGCCTCGTGGTGAACGGTCTGCCGCTGGACTCGCCCCTGCTGCCCCTGATGGTGCGGGCGGCGCCGATTGAAGCGCCCACCTTTCAGCTCTTCGACCTGCGCGCCGACCCGGGTGAACAGACCGACGTGCTCAGCGCCCAGCCGGCGGTGGCGCTCCAGCTCCGTCAGTCGCTGCTGGACTTTCTGGCTTCGCGGGAGGCGGCGACCCACCAGGGGGTGCAGCCGCTGGATCCGGCCTTTCGGGCCCTGCTTCAGTCGCGCGGCTACTGGTAGCGTCGAGCGTCTCGCCCAGCGCGCCGAGACTGGCGCCATAGGCCTCGATCAGCGCGGCCACGGCGGGGCCCTGGGGGTCGGGTTGGGCCAGGGCCGCGGCGCGCAGGGCCGGATCGGGGAGCCCCGGCGCAAGGCCCTGTCGCGCCGCGGCGGCCTCCACCCGTTGGGCCAGCAGGGCGTCGAGCACCCGCACCGCCTGTTGATCTCCATCGGTGGCCGGCGGATCGCCGACGAGGCCCACCCCGCGGGGCGGGATCTCCACCGAGAGCGTGTCGGCCGGCATCGGCAGCGCGTAGAGCCAGCCCAGCAGCAGGAGCTGCGCGGCGAGCAGGACGCTGGCGACCGCTGTGAGGCGCGCGGGGAGGTGGCGGGCAGGCATGGGGGCCAGCTACCACGGAGCCGCGCGAGAGTCAGGCGGCCGGCGACGAAAGGGGAGGCCGGCTTTGTGCATTGACCCTCCCACCCCGCCCGGCGGGCCGACAAGCGGCGCGCCCGGCCGAAGGATAGCCCCGCCTGTTCCCCCGGAGCCGCTGATGGTCGGACTCGCTCTCCTGCTGCTCGTCACCCTCGCTGAGGCCCGTCCCCGCGACGAGGCCGAAGACGCCGCCCGGCGGGCCCGAGAGCGGGGCCCCGTGGCCAGCGCCTCGGAGATCCCGGCCCTGGCGGCCCTCTTGCAAAAGGCCCAGTGGGAGCCCACCCCCGAGCTGTCGGGGGTCTTCGCGGCCGGCGCGCTCTTTGAGGTGACGGCGATGGGCCACCGCTCCCTCGCCACCGGCTGCATCGCCGCCCCGCCCCAGGTGCACACCTACACCTCTGCCGAGCTGGTCACCTCCTTGCAGGCCGGCGTCTCGATCGGCGGGCCCCTCGCTTTTGGGGGCGGCGCCGGGGCCAGCATCGTGAAGAAGGTCAAGTTTGGCACCCCCTCCCAGGTCTCGATCCCCCGCCTCGATCTCGAGCTGACCGAGGCCTGTCGCGTCAAGCTGGAGCGGATGCCCAAGGCGCGCATCGATCAGTCCTATGTGGTGCAGGAGGTGCTCAAGGCCGAGATCTCCGAGCAGACCTGCGGGAAGGTCGACGCCAGCGGCCGCTTCGTCGGCTTGGGGGCGGCCGAGGCTGAGTACGCCTCGGCCTGTGCCCAGGCTTCGTTGGAGCCGGTGGCGGTGGGCTACCGCACGGTGCCCCTGGCCGAGCTGCTGGGAGAGAGCGCCCCGGCGCCGAACCCCGTCGATCGCGACGCGCTGCTGGGCGAGGCGCTGGAGGCCTGTGTAAACGCCGAGGCCGCCACCCTGCTGCAGCGGGCCAGCGCCGAGGCCGCAGCGCTCGCACCCCTGCTGCGCAACCGCAGCGCGTACGGGCGCGAGACCGGCGAAGAACAGGTTCGCCGCTTTGTCGATCGCTACGCCAACGCCGAGGTCGCGTGCACCAACGAATTGGGGGAGGGGAGGATGCAGGTCCAAGTGGCGGAGGTCGCCGCCATGCAGGCCTGGCTGAATGGCTCGGCGAGCGGCTCAACCAGCATCTACGATTCACTCACCTTCGGCGGCGACGTGGCCGGACAGATCGGGGGGCTCACCGCCACGGGCGGCAGCTCGACCTGGGACGCCGCGGTCAAGCGCATCCTGGTCGGGGCCTATGACAGTTCGGGCGACGGGCTCCTCGACCAGCTCGAGGAGGTCGACCGTGTCTCCTGCATGGTCTGGTCGGCCATCGACGTGGGCATCCGTTCGGGGGGCGGCACCGGCCTGCGGGTGATCTATGGCTTTGATCCGGGCTTTGGCTGGGTGGGCAGCGCCCTTGGCGTCGATGCCTCCCAACGAACCGCCGCCCAGGCCCGAATTGAGGCCTGCGGCATCTCCCGCTGAGCGGGGAATGGGTGTAGCCTGGCCCCATGGACTGGCTCCCCCGCGACACTGCCCTCCGCGCCGCCGCCTTCGCTGGAGTGGTGCGTCTTCAGCGGCTCTACGCCGATGCCATCCCCTGGTCGGCCATCGCCCAGGGCTTTGTCTTCGAGGGCAAAGCCCACCCCCTCTCCAGCAAGGCCGAAGGCATCTACGCCCCCGCCGGCCACCCCGCCGCCCTGTCGATCAAGACCACGGTGCCCCGCAAGAACCGCGACACCAACCCCTACGTCGACGAGCTGCGCAGCGACGAGCGCCTGATGCGCTACGCCTACAAAGAAAAAGGCGGGTCTGACAACGCCGCCAACCGTTCGCTACGCTGGGCCCAAGCCCACCGGCTCCCGCTGATCTACTTCTGGGGCGTGGCCGAGGCCCGCTACGCCGCGCTCCTGCCCGTCTTTGTCGAGGCCGACCTCGCCGATGAACGGGCGTTTGGCATCGTCCCCGGCGAGCTGCTGGCCACCGCCAACAGCGGCACCCATGTTCACGCCCTCTTCGAGGCCCGGGCCCCCGACCGCCGCTACGCCGCCCGTGAGGTGCGGGTTCGCCTGCACCAGCAGGCCTTTCGCGTGCAGGTCCTCGACGCCTACGAGCACCACTGCGCCATGTGCTCGATCAAGTTCGACGAGTTTTTGGAGGCCGCCCACATCCTGCCCGACAAGCACGAGCGGGGCGCGCCGGTGGTGAACAATGGCCTCGCCCTGTGCACCTTGCACCATGGCGCCTTCGATCGCCAACTGATCGACGTCTCCGACGACTACCGCATCGTTCTGCACCCCGAGCTGGCCCGCCGCCGCGACGGCAACATCTTTCAGGCCGCCTTCTTGGAGCGGGATGGACAGTTGCTTCACCTGCCCCGGCGCGTGGAGCACCACCCAAGCCCCGTCTTCCTGCGCGAGCGCCGCCGCCTCGCCGGCTGAAGGTTGGCCGGAAAGCGGTGTTTCGCCCGGTCGCCAACGGTGCTACGCAAAGGGCGTGAGGTCTGTGATGCCCTATCGCCCCGAGCGCAGCCCCCTGCCCGCCCTCTCCCTGGCCGAGGCCTTCGCCCAACTGGCCGCCGCCACCCGCCTGAGCCTGCCGCCCCCCGAGAGCGCCGATGAGGCCGCCGCGGTCGCGGCGCTCCTCCGCGCGGCCGGCCCGCAGCTCGCAGCCAAGGCCGCGCCCAATGGCCTCCTCGCCCGCCTCTGTGGCGATCGGCGCTTTGAGGGCGAGACCGGCGGACGGGGCCTGCCCAAGACCGCCCGCGCCGCCCTGGCCAAGGGCGAGGCCTTCGCCGCCGCCGAGGGCGATCTGTGGATCATCGAGCCCAATGGCGATGGCAGCTACACCCTCTCCCACGCCCATGTCGAGAGCCACCGCGAGGTCGCCCCCCGCCTCGCCGACTGGCTGGCCGCCGAGGCCGCCGCCCTGGCGCCGAAGAGCAAGGCCAGGTCACCCAAGGCCGCCGAGGGCAAGCCGGCCATCGACGCCCTCGTGGCCGCCCTGGCTTCCCTCTGCGGGGCCGACGTGGCCGCCACCCTCAGCGCCACCCCAGCCCAGAAGCGCCACACCCGCTGGGAGTACGCCGTGGCCGCCGTCGCCGCCTGTGGCCCGGTCTGGTCGCCGGCCTTGCTCGCCGCCACCGAGGGCCGGCTGCTCCACCGGGTCCTGCGGGGCCGGCTCTTTGAGACCGACGACGAGACCTGCATCGTGGAGCCCGACGACGATGAGCTCGACGGCATCAACCCCATCGTGGTGAATCGCTACCCCAAGGCCGCCCGCAAGCTGCTCCTCGCGGGCCACATCGTCGCCGCCGATGGGCCTGAGGTCTGGCTGATCCTGCGCAAGGCCGACGGTGAACAGATGTCCTGGGGCATCACGCTCTACCACATCGCCCCCGAAGGTTTCGAGGAGCTGGCCCCCAGCGTCGAGGCCTGGCTTGCCGGGGAGCTGGAGCGGGCCCGCGCCCAACTCGCTGGCTGAGCGCTATATCCCCATCAGGCGGCCCCAGCGGTCGCGGTGGAAGGCGGCGGTGCCGAGGGTCTCGGCCACCACCGCCGCCCGCTTGTAAAAGAGCCCGATGTCGTGCTCATCGGTCATGCCGATGCCGCCGAACATCTGGATCGACTCTTTGCCCACCCGCAGGGCCGTCTCGTCGACCTGCACCTTGGCGAGGCTGGCCAGGGCCGAGGCATTGGGCGCCCCGGCCGCCTCGGCCGCTGCCGCCCCCAACACCGCGGAGCGACTGAGCTCCAGGGCCGCGAACAGATCCACCGCCCGGTGCTGCAGGGCCTGAAAGCTGCCGATCGGCGCGTCGAACTGCTCGCGCTCGCGCAGCCAGGAGAGGGTCATCGCGAAGGCCGCCTCGGCGCCGCCGAGCAGCTCGGCCGAGAGGGCCACCACGCCGCGATCGAGGGCCCGCTGCAGGTCGTGGAGGCCCACCGGCAGTGGCTCAGCGGGGGCGTTGTCGAAGTACACATGCCCCACGTCGCGGTGATCGATGCGGGTGAGGGGCCGCACGGTGGCGTGGGCGGCCGACACGCGAAAGAGCCCCACCCGGTCGCCCTCCCAGGCCGAGACGACGAAGCTCTCGGCGCTGGGGGCGTCGAGCACGCAGCGCTTCTCGCCGGTCAGTCGCCCCTGGTGGTGGCTGGCCCGGATGCGAAACGGGTCGGCGGTGCGGGTGTCTTCCTGCCAGGCCAGGGCGACGATGGCGCCCACCTGGGCGTTGGCCTCGGGATCGAGGGTGGAGACCAGGACCGTGGACAGAAGGGGGTGCTGGGCCAGGGTCGAGCCCAGCGCCTCGGTGGCGAGACAGACCTCCACCATCGACAAACCCAGCCCGCCGTGATCTTCGGCGAAGGGCAGGGCCGGCCAGCCCAGGACCACGAGGCGATGCCAGAGCTGCGGATCGGCGGTGGCGCCGGCGTCGCGCTGGGCCCGAAAGCGGCGGAGCGGCGCCTCGGCGGCCACCACCTCGCGGGCCATCTGGCGGAACTCTTCCTGATCGGGGCGCAGGGCCAGGGAGATCGGGGTCATGGTCCCTTCCGGGGGCTCTTGGGGCCAGCCGGCAAGCCGAGCACGCTGCGGGCCAGGATGTTGCGCTGAATCTCGCTGGTGCCGCCCTCAATCGAGTTGGCCCGCGAGCGCAGCCACTGGCGGGTGAGGGCCCGGTCGCGCTCGCCAAAGGCATCCCCCGACCAGCCCAGTCCCTCGGCCCCGGCGATGCGCGCCGCCAGCTCCCAACGGCGCTGGTTGAGCTCGGTCCCCACCAGCTTGAGGGTGCTGGTCTCGGCGCCGGGCGGGTGACCCAGCGCGAGGCGGTCGTTGGCCCGCTGAACGGTGAGCCGCATCAAGGCCTGATCCATCTCGCAGCGCAGGATGGCATCGCGCAGCAATGAATCGGCGATGCGGCCCTCGTTGTCGACCCCCGCCGCCTCACGGGCGTGGGCGGCGAGGCTGTAGTTCTGCAATTCCGGGGCCCGGGCGCCGCCGGCGGCGACGGACTCTCCCACCATCCCGCGCTCGTGGGCCAGCAGCGACTTGGCCACCCGCCAGCCATCGTGGAGCGGGCCGACCACATGGGCGACCGGCACGCGCACATCCTCGAAGAAGACCTCACAGAAGGGCGAGGAGCCGCTGATGAGCTCGATCGGCCGCGTGCGGATGCCCGGACTGTTCATGTCGATGAGGAGAAAGCTGATGCCGGCCTGCTTGCGGGCGGCGGGATCGGTGCGCACGAGGCAGAAGATCCAGTCGGCCTCATCGGCGTGGCTGGTCCAGGTCTTCTGGCCGTTGACGATGAAGTCGTCGCCCTCGCGCACGGCCCGGGTGCGCAGGCTCGCGAGGTCGGAGCCGGCGCCGGGCTCGCTGTAGCCCTGGCACCAGCGCACCTCGCCCTGGGCGATCCGCGGCAGGTGCTGGGCCTTCTGGGCCTCGCTGCCCTCGGCGAGCAGGATGGGGCCGATCATCGTGAGGCCAAAGCCCACCAGCGGCAGGGGGAGGCCCTGGGCGGCCAGCTCCTCTTTCCAGGCCTGGTAGTGATCCAGCGGCAGATCGGCCCCCCCATAGCGACGGGGCCAGTGCGGGACTGTCCAGCCGCGAGCGAGGCAGCGATCAAACCACAGGCGCTGATCGGGGTTGGCCCCGGCGCTCAGTCGCCCGCCCCAAAAGCCCTGAAAGGGCGTGGTGGCGCTGCCCCGCAAGCTCGCCGGGGCGGCCTCGGCCAGGAAGGCCCGGACTTCGTGTCGAAAGGCATCCAGCTCGGTCACAGCAGCCACCGCAAGAAGCTCCCGAAGATCACCTTGAGCCCCTTGCGCAGCTCGACGACCTTCTCGGGGGTGTACGGATACCAGACCGCCTCTTCGGCGCGGCCAAAGCGGTCGGCGATGATGGGCAAGAGCTGCGTGTAGTTGAGCAGGCCGTCGACGCCGTTCACCCGGCCCACGCCGCTCTCCTTCACCCCGCCAAAGGGCAGCTCCAGGGCCCCATAGGTGAGCGCCGTCTCGTTGATCGTCACCGAGCCGGCCTGCAGGCGCTTCGCCAGGGCCAGCGCCCGGTCGCCGTTCTTGCTCCAGACGCTGGCCGACAGGCCGTAGCGGTTGTCATTGGCCAGGGCGACGGCTTCGTCTTCGGTGCGGAAGGTGGCGATGGGCAGCACCGGGCCAAAGGTCTCTTCGGTCATCAGGCGCATCTGGTGGGTGACGCCGGTGAGCACGGTGGGCTCGTAGTAGGGGCCGTTGCGCTTGCCGCCGGCGCGCAGGGTGGCCCCCTTCGCCACGGCGTCGTCGACATGATCGGTGACGACGGCGCACTGGGGCTCAAAGATGAAGGGGCCGATGTCACGGCCCAACTGGAGCTGCTTCACCTTGGCCACCACCTTCTCGGTGAAGGCCTCGGCCACCGTGGCATCGACATAGATGCGCTCCACGGCCGAACAGAACTGCCCGGCGTTCATCAGGCCGCCAAAGAGGGCCCCGCCCGCCGCCCGCTCCAGATCGGCGTCGGCGCAGACGATCATCGCGTCTTTGCCGCCCAACTCCAGGGTGCAGGGGATCAGGTTGCGGCCACAGACCTCGCCCACCTTGCGGCCGGTGCGCACGCTGCCGGTGAAGCTGACCTTGTCGACCCCCGCTTCGAGCAGGGCGGCGCCGGTCTCGCCGTCGCCCAGGGCCACCTGCACGAGATCGGGCGGAAAGCCCGCATCGGCGAAGAGCTTCGCCGCGGCGAGCCCCGCCATCGGCGTGACCTCGCTGGGCTTGATGATCACCGCGTTGCCGGCCAGCAGCGCCTGAACGGTGGGGTTGGTGGAGAGCACAAAGGGCCCGTTCCACGGGGAGATCACCGCCACCACGCCGAGGGGGCGCGGCACGAGGCGGGCCTTTTTGTGGCGGAGCAGGTGGAGGCCCACGCTCTGTTCACGCAAGGAGGACTCGGCCCTCTTGCTGTAGTAGTTCATGCTGTCGGCGACCGCGTAGATCTCGATCATCAAGGTGTCGAGGGCGGCGCGGCCGGTCTCGAGGGTCAGCTCGGCGGCCAGGGCCTCGTTGCGCTCCACCAGCAGGGCCAGGGCCTTCTGCATCAGGCGGGCCCGCTCCTTCACTGGCGTCGCTGCCCAGGCCGGCTGGACTGCGCGGGCCCGGGCGACCTTCTCCTTCACCTCGGCGGCCGTGTCGACGGCGAAGGAGAAGACCTCGCGGCCGTCGACCGGGTTGTGAACGGTGTAGCCGCGGCGGCCGTGAACGGTGGTTGGCTGGAGGTAGCCCATCAGGTCGAAGACTCGGCGGGCGCGGGGTAGAACTGGCGGGCCCAGGCGCGGAAGGGCCCGATGGGGCCGTCGCCTTCACAGAGCAAGGGCGGGTCGACGTAGACCTTGTTCTCCCAGATGGGGATGTCCTGCTCCAGCTGCCGGCCGATCTCGGCCATAAAGGCCTTGCCGATCCCGCCGGTGATGCCCTTGCCCACGTCGCGCACCGTAAAGGTGAAGCGCAGCTCGGTGGTCTCTTCGTCGATCGGCGTGGCGGCGCCGATGAGGAAGGTCTCGGCGAGGCCGGTGAAGCGGGTGGTGGTGAAGCCAAAGCCCCAGGCGTTCACCTCAATCGCCCCGTCGACCTCGCCAAAGGGCGTGCTCATCGAGGTGGTGGACTGGGTGGTTAGTCGAAAGCCGTCGCGCTCGGTGTGGGTGACCGGCATCTTGGTGGTGCCGTGCAGGTAGCGGAAGTGCGCGGCGTCGACCTGGTTCTCGGCCAGCTCCTGGTTGCAGGACTTCACCGTCCACTGGCGCGAACGGTAGGGGGTCCAACCGGGGTTGTTGTACTCCTCGACCACCGGCAGGGTGAAGAGGGGAGGGCGGTTGGCCGCGTCATGCCAGACCATGATGAGGCCGTTGCGCTCGTCGACGGTCCAGGCGCGCAGCTCGGCCTTCTTGGGGATGCGTTCGGCGTAGGGGATGCGGGTGCAGCGCCCGCCGCCGTCGAACTCCCAGGCGTGGAAGGGGCAGACCAGGGCGTTTTCGGCCACCGTGCCGCCATGGCCGAGGTGAGCGCCCAGGTGTGGACAGTGGGCGTCGAGCACCCGGGCCACCCCATCGGCGCCGCGAAAGAGCACCAGATCGCGGGCGAAGTAGCGGAGGGGCCGGACGGCGCCGACCTCCAGCTCGGAGGTCCATGCCACCTGAAACCAGCCGGTGGGGATGCCAAAGGGGAACCTGCGCGTGCTCATGTCGGCTCCTGGCCTGCGAGGAGCAGGCGGATCGCGGTGTTGGTTTGCTCGATGACCTGCTCGTGGCCGTACAGTCCGCCGGTCCAGCCCACCAGCGCTGCCAGCCACACCCCCTGCAAGAGCTGCACCACGTCGCGCTCGGACTGGGTGGGGGCTTCATCGGTGAAGGCGCCGCGGGTCACCCCAAGGATGCACTCGCTCATCCGCCCATGGTAGCGGGTGACCCGCTCGGCCAGCTCGGGCACCCCCGAGGCGACGGTGCGCAGCATCGCCGCGGCGAGGCGGGGCCGCTCGGCCATGCGGCGGGTGGCCAGGGTGAAGAAGTTGCCCAGGCGCTCGGCGGGGCTGGACCCGGGGATGGGGCTCGCCTGCAAGGAGGCCGAGAGCAGCGTCATGTGCTGCTCCAGCGCGGCGGCGAGGATGTCCTCTTTGCGGTGAAAGCGCCGGTAGACGGTGGCCAGCGAGGCCCCGGCCTGGGCGGCGAGGTCGCGCATGCGCACGGCGTCGTAGCCGTCGCGCTCGGCCATGGCGATGGCGACCTGGATGATGTTGTCAGAACGGGCGTCCATAGGGGAATAAGACCACGCGCGGGGCGCGCATGCTATCCTCCAGGTGAAACATGTTCTACCTGGAGAGCCGATGGCGGATCCCCACCTGCTTGTACACCGCGAAGGCGCCGTGCTGGTGCTGACCATGAACCGGCCCGAGGCCCGCAACGCCTGGAGCCTGGAGATGCTGGCCCGCCTGTGGGACGCCTGGGTGGAGCTCGACGCCGACCCCGCCCTGCGCGTGGCCGTGCTCACCGGCGCCGGGGGCACTTTCTGCGCGGGGGCCGATCTCAAGCTGATGCACAGCGACCAGCGCGACGACCCCTGGCAAGCCCGCTTCGCCGCCGATCCCGAGCTGCACTGGAAGGCGATGCTCCGCCACCACCAGCTCAAGAAGCCGCTCATCGCCGCGGTCGAAGGCTTTGCCTTGGGGGGTGGCACCGAGATCCTCCAGTGCACAGACCTCCGCGTGGCCGGCCGCAGCGCCATCTTCGGCCTCACCGAGGCGGTCTACGGCCTCTTTCCCTTGGGCGGCTCCACCGTGCGCCTGCCCCGCCAGATCCCCTACGCCGCGGCGATGGAGATGCTGCTCACCGGCCGCAAGGTGAGCGCCGAAGAGGCGCGCGGTTGGGGCCTCATCGGCCGGGTGGTGGACGATGGGGTTGCCCTCTCCACCGCGCTGGAGCTGGCACAGCGCATCGCCGCCAACGGCCCCCTCGCGGTGCAGGCCATCAAGCGCGCCGTGATGGAGGGCCTCGACCAGAGCGAGGCCGCCGCCCTGGCCAATGAGCTGGCCATCGGCCAGCCGATCTTCCGCACCGCCGACGCCAAAGAGGGCCCCCGGGCCTTCGCCGAGCGCCGCACGCCGCAATTCACCGGCCGCTAGGGAGGGCAGGCCCGATGTCGCAATTCGCCTTCTGGACCCGCGCCGATCGCGACCGGGTCGCCATCATCGACGCCGAGGGCGGCGAGCACCGCGTCGGTGCCCTCCAAGACGCCGCCAACCAGGTCGCCCGCAACCTCGTCGCCCGCGGCTGCACCCCCGGCGAGGCCGTGGCGGTGAGCCTGCGCAACCGCCCCGAGGTGCTGGTGATGGCCCTGGCCACCGCCCAGGTGGGCCTCTACCTCGTGCCGGTGAGCTGGCACCTCACCGCCCACGAGATCGGTCACATCCTGCGCGACGCCGGGGTCAAGGCCTTTGTCTGTGAGGCTGAGGTGGCCGAGCGATGCCGCGATCTGGGCGTTTCGATCTATGTTCCCGGCGGGGCCCCGGGGGCGATGGACCTCGCCGAGCTCTGTTCAGGTCCGACCCATCCCCCGGGGGTACGCGCCGCCGGCGGGGTGATGACCTACACCTCGGGCACCACGGGGCTGCCCAAAGGGGTGCGCCGACCCTTGCCGCCAGCACCCCCCGAGCCGGTGGCCTCGGCCTACGCGAGCTTCATGCTCATCTACGGCATGAAGCCCGATGAGGGCGTACACATCGTGGTGTCGCCCCTCTACCACACCGCCGTGCTCTACTTCGCCACCAGCACCCTGCACCTCGGCCACACGGTGGTGCTGATGGACGCCTGGACCCCCGAGGGCATGTTGGAGCGCATCGCGCGCCACAAGGTCACCAGCACCCACATGGTGCCCACCCAGTTCGTCCGGCTGCTCGCCCTGCCCGGCCGCGAACGGTACGACACCCGCAGCCTGCGCCACATGGTGCACTCGGCGGCGCCGTGCCCGGTGCCGGTCAAGCAGGCGATGCTCGACTGGTGGGGGCCCTGCATCTACGAATACTACGCCGCCTCCGAGGGCGGGGGCACGATGGTGGGGCCTGCGGAGTGGCTGGCGCGGCCCGGCACCGTCGGGCGCCCCTGGCCCACCGCCGACATCGCGATCTTCGACGAGGAGGGCCACCGCAGCCCCGCCGGCGTGGTGGGCACCGTCTACATCAAGATGGCCCAGGCCTTCGCCTACCACCGCGACCCCGAGAAGACCGGCAAGGCCTGGCGCACCGACGGCTACTTCACCGTCGGCGACGCCGGCTACCTCGATGAGGGCGGCTACCTCTTTCTCTGCGACCGCAAGGCCGATCTCATCATCTCGGGCGGGGTCAACATCTACCCGGCCGAGGTGGAGAGCGCGCTGGCGGCCCACCCCGATGTGCTCGACTGCGCCGTCTTTGGCGTGCCCGACGCCGACTGGGGCGAGGCGGTGAAGGCGGTGGTGGAGCGCCACAGCGGCCTCCCCAGCGACCCTGCCGCCGCCGAGGCCGCCCTGCTGGCCTTCTTGAAGGAGCGCCTCGCGCGATTCAAGTGCCCGCGCAGCATCGACTTCGTGGAGCGCCTGCCCCGCGAGCCCAACGGCAAGCTGAAGAAGCGCCTGCTGCGCGACCCCTACTGGGCGGCGGTGGGCCGGAGCATCTGATTGGGGGGCTCGCTAAAAGCCCCGTTGATCTGACGGGTAGAACATGTTCTACTTTTCAGGCGCCGGCCCCTCGCCGGTACGGTCCCTCGCCAACCCCTCGTGCTTCGCGGAGCCCCAATGCCGATCAAGACCTGCCAGGAGTACTTCGACACCCTCCACAGTCGATTCGTCCCCTCGGCCGCCAAGGGCGTCTCGGCGGTCTACCAGTTCACCCTGCTCGGCAACGGCGGCGGCGTCTGGCATGTCGTCGTCGAAGACGGCAAGATGGAGGTCCACAGCGGGGCCCACGCCAACCCCTCCTCCACGGTGGAGGCCGACGCGGCGGACTACGTCAAGATCGCCAACGACGAGATGAACGGTCTGCGCGCGGTGATGACGCGAAAGATGCGAATCGGCGGAAACCTCGTCCAGGCGCGCAAGATGCAGAACATGTTCCCGGTTGGGGTCTGATCCCCGGCCCTGACATCCGCCCCGAGCCCGGAGATCGAATGGACGCCGACCCCTTTGTCGCGCCCTTTGTCCTTCAGTACACCTACAAGCGCAGCCTGGGGCCGGTGCTCCAGCGCTTCTTCACGGCGCTGCGTGAAGGGCAGCTGCTCGGGGCGCGCACGGCGGGGGGCCGGGTGCTGATGCCGCCCCAGGAGTACGATCCCGACAGCGGCGACGACATCGTCGACCTCGTGGAGGTGGGGCCGAAGGGGGTGGTGGAGAGCTGGACCGAGGGGCCGGCCGGGGCCTGGGCGCTGATCCGCCTCGATGGGGCCGACACGGCCCTGCTCCACCGGGCGCGCGGCCCCCTGTCCACCGGCTGCCGCGTGGCCCCTTGCTGGGCTGAAACGCGGGTGGGGCAGCTCGATGACATCGTCGCCTTCGAGGTGCTGCCATGAGCGCGCCGATCACGGTGATGAAGGTGCCCACCCGCCTCGCCTACACCGTCACGGCGGGTGAGGTCACCACCCGATTTTTGTCGGCCATCCTGCAGCAGCGCCTCGTGGGCCAGCGCTGCCCGGCCTGCGAGAAGGTCTACATTCCGCCCCGCGGCTCCTGCCCCACCTGCGCGGTGCCGACCACCGATCCAGTGGAGGTGGGCCCCCGCGGCACCGTCACCACCTTCTCGGTGGTGCGCATCCCCTTTGAGGGCCAGCTCCTGGCCCCGCCCTACGCCTGCGCCCATGTGGTGCTCGACGGCGCCGACGTGCCCCTGCTGCACATCATCGGCGAGTGCGACGTCGACCTGGTGCGCATTGGCATGCGGGTGGAGCCGGTTTGGGCGAGCCCGATCGAGCCCACCCTGGCCTCGGTTCGCTACTTCCGCCCGGTCGGCGAGCCCGACGTCTCCGACGACGCCATTCGGGGGTACCTGTGAGCCGCCGCCCTGTTCATGTGCTGGGCTTCGCCCAGACCCCCCAGGTGCGCCGCGACGCCACCTTTGACGAGGCCGAGCTGGTGCAGCGGGTCACCGCCGCCGCCCTGGCCGACGCCGGCCTGTCGCGGTCGGACGTGGGCTTCACCTGCTCGGGCAGCAATGACTATGTCATGGGCCGGCCCTTCAGCTTTGTGACGGCCTTGGATGGGCTCGGCGCCTGGCCGCCGATCCGCGAGTCGCATGTGGAGATGGACGGCGCCTGGGCCCTGTACGAGGCCTGGGTGCGGCTGCAGCACGGCGACGTGGATGTGGCGCTGGTCTACGCCTTTGGCAAGTCCTCGGTGGGCGACATGGACGCGGTCCAGGGGCTGATGCTCGACCCCTACACCCTGGCCCCCCTCCACCCGCCGGCGGTCGCCCTGGCGGCCTTGCAGGCCCGGGTGATGATCGATCGCGGCCTGTGCACCGAGCGCGACTTTGCGGCGGCGGTGGCGGCGGCGCGGGCGGCGGGGCTGAACAATCCCGCGATCCCGCGCCCCGAAGCGAGCGAGATCGAGGCGCTGCTGGCGGCCCCCTTCGTCTCCTCCCCCCTGCGGGCCCACGACGCCGCCCAAGGCACCGACGGCGCCGCCGCCCTCGTGCTCGCGGTGGGTGGCACGGGGCCGCGCATCGCCGGCATCTCCCACCACATCGACGCCCACCACCCCGGCCTGCGGGATCTGTCTACGGTGCCCTCGGTGCGTCGCTCGGCCGCCGCGATCGGCTTCGACGCCGGCACCCTCGATGTGGCCGAGCTGCACGCCCCCTACAGCAGCCAGCAGGTGCTGTTGGAGCGGGCCCTCGGCCTGTCGGCCGCCACCGCGGTGAACCCCTCGGGCGGGGCGCTGTGCGCCGAAACGCCGATGGTGGCAGGGCTCCCGCGCATCGGCGAGGCGGCGGCGGCGGTGCGGCGCGGGGCGCGTCGGGCGCTGGGCCACGCTACGGCCGGGCCTTGTTTGCAGCACAATCTCCTCTGCCTGCTGGAGGCGCCGTGAGCATCCCCTGCGCCGTGATCGGCATCGGACAGACCCGCCACGCCGCCCAGCGGGCCGATCTGTCCATGCCTGGCCTCGTTCGCGAGGCTGCCCGCCGCGCCCTCGACGACGCCGGACTCGACTACAAGGACATCGACGCCGTCGTGCTCGGCAAGGCGCCGGACATGTTCGAGGGCGTGGTGCAGCCCGAGCTCTTTCTGGCCGGCGCCCTGGGCGCGGTCGGCAAGCCGATGATGCGTGTCCACACCGCCGGGAGCGTCGGCGGCTCCACGGCGATCGTGGCCAGCCACCTGATCAGCAGCGGGGTCCACCGGCGGGTGCTGGCGGTGGCCTATGAAAAACAGTCTGAGTCCAACGCCATGTGGGCCCTGTCCCAGCGCTTTCCCTTTCAGCCCCCGGTGGCGGCGGGGGCGGGCGGCTACTTCGCGCCGATCATCCGGGCCTACATGCGCCGCACCGGGGCGCCCGACCACATCGGCATCGCCGTGGCGGTGAAAGACCGCAAGAACGCCCTGCGCAACCCCTACGCCCATCTGCAGATCCCCGACATCGACGCGGCGATGGTGCGGGCGAGCCCGATGCTTTGGGACCCGATCCGCTACCTGGAGACCTGCCCGAGCAGCGACGGGGCCTGCGCCCTGGTGCTGTCGGCCGACACGGCGGGCTGCGCCAACCCGGCCTGGGTGCTCGGCACCGCAATGCGCAGCGAGCCGATGCTCTTCGCCGGCCGCGACGAGGTCAACCCGATGGCCGGCCGCTTCGCCGCCGCCGAGGCCTACGATCAGGCCGGCATCCGCCCCCAGGAGCTTGACTGCGCCGAGCTCTACGTGCCCTTCAGCTGGTACGAGCCGATGTGGCTCGAGAACCTCGGCCTCTTTGAGAGCGGCTGGCGGGCGGTGGACGAAGGAAAGACGGCCCCCGGCGGCGCCCTGCCGGTCAACATGAGCGGCGGCGTGTTGTCGAGCAACCCCATCGGGGCGAGCGGCATGCTGCGCTTCGCCGAGGCGGCCTTGCAGGTGCGCGGGGCTGCCGGCGAGCGGCAGGTCGAGGGCGCACGACTGGCCATGGGGCACGCCTATGGCGGCGGCTCCCAATTCTTCAGCGTCTGGATCGTGGGGAGGGACAAGCCCTGATGCAGTTCAACCTCGCAGACCTCTACGAGTCGCATGCCGACGCCTTCCCCGACCGCCTCGCCCTGGTGAGCGGGCCGGTGCGCTGGACGTACCGGCAGCTCGACGATCGGGCCAACCGCCTCGCCCAGCACTGGCGGGCCCAGGGCGTGGGGCCGGGAGAGTCGATCGGCCTGTGTCTGTACAATTGCCACGAATACATCGAGTGCATGCTCGCCGCCTGGAAGATCGGCGCCCGCACCATCAACGTGAGCTTTCGCTACAAGGCCCGCGATCTGGCCTATGTCTTCGGCAACGCCGATTTGGTGGGCCTCGTCACCGAGGCCGAGCTGCGGCCGGAGTGTGAGGCGGCGCGCCAGCCGCAGATGCGCTTTGTGTTGGAGCGGGGCCCGGCCTACGAAGAGGCCCTGGCCGCCGCCTCCGACGCGCGGCCCCCGGTGCCCCGCAGCGCCGACGATCTGGTGATCATCTACACCGGCGGCACCACCGGGATGCCGCGGGGCGTGATGTGGCGCCACGAGGATCTGTTCTTCGCCGCGCTGCAGGGCGGAAACCCCGGTGGCGAGCCCATCACCAACGCCAGCGAGCTCACCCCCCGGATGCTCGAGAATGGCGGCGGCATCAATGTGCTCAGCGCCCCGCCGCTGATCCATGGCAGCGCCCAATTGGCGAGCTGGCTGGCCCTGATGAACGGTGGCGTCGCCGCGGTGGTGCCCGGCCGCAGCCTGATGCCCGAGGCTATCTGGGACATGGTGCAGGCCGAGGGCATCCACACCTTGAACATCGTCGGCGACGCGATGGCCTTGCCGCTGGTGGAGGTGTTGGAGCAAAACCCCGGCCGCTGGGATCTGCGCGAGCTGATGGTGGTGACCTCGGCCGGCGCGGTGCTCTCCACCTCGGTGCGCGAGCGCCTGGAGGCTCACCTGCCGCGCGGCATGGTGATGAACAATTTCGGCGCCTCGGAGACCGGCCACCAGGGGGCGGCCTTTTACGACGAGGGCAAGCCGGTCTGGGTGCTCGACGAGCGGCACACCACCGTGCTCGACGACCAGCTCGACCCGGTGGTGCCGGGCTCGGGGGTGGTGGGTCGCATCGCCCGCTTTGGCCACATTCCCCTGGGCTACTATGGCGATCCGGTGAAGACCGCCGCCACCTTCCCCACCCGGAATGGCCGTCGCTACGCCATCCCCGGCGATATGGCCACCGTGCAAGAAGACGGCGCCATCGTCTTCCTTGGCCGCGGCTCGGCCTGCATCAACACCGGCGGCGAGAAGGTCTTCGCCGAAGAGGTCGAAGAGCTGCTCAAGGCCCACCCCGCCGTGCGCGACGCCATCGTGGTGGGGCTGCCCGATCCGCGCTGGGGCCAGCGGGTGGTGGGGCTGGTGACCGCCCGCGGCGGGCCGGTGGAGGAGGAGGCGGTGCTGGCCTGGTGCCGTGGACAGATCGCCGCCTACAAGGTGCCCAAGCAGCTCTTCGTCGTCGAGTCCCTCGCTCGTCAGCCTTCTGGAAAGCCCGACTACCCCGGCGCCCAGGCCGCCGCGGCCGCGCTGGCCGCCGCCACCTAAGGAGCGACTTTGCACATCGCCTATACCGCTGAGCAGCAGGCCTTCCTCGAAGAGGTCCGCTCCTTGATGGCGAGCCTGATGACACCCGCCCTGCGCGCCGAGCTCGCCGAGATGGAAGGGGGCGGGCCGCTGTACCACCAGACCCTCCAGGAGCTCGGCCGCCGCGGGCTCCTCGGCGTGGGCTGGCCCCAAGAGGCCGGCGGCCAGGGTCGCAGCCCCATCGAGGAATTCATCTTCTTCGACGAGATGCACCGCTGCGGCTTTCCCATCCCGCTGCTCACGCTCAACACGGTGGGGCCCACCCTGCTGCGCTTTGGCAGCGACGAGCAGAAGCAGCGCCTCTTGCCGGAGATCCTGGCCGGTCGGCTGCACTTCTCCATCGCCTACACCGAGCCCTCGGCCGGCACCGATCTGGCCTCGCTGCAGACCACGGCCACCCGCGAAGGCGAGGAGTACGTGATCTCCGGCCAGAAGATCTTCATCTCGCTGGCCGATCACGCCGATTACCTCTGGCTGGCCGCCCGCACAGATCCGGGTGCGGTGCGACACAAAGGCATCAGCATGATCATGGTGCCGATGAACGCGCCGGGGGTCAGTCACACGCCGATTCGCAACCTGGGCGACAACAACATCCACGCGGTCTACCTCGAGAACGTGCGGGTGCCGGTGGCCAACCGGGTGGGGCCCGAGAACGGCGGCTGGAAGCTCATCACCACCCAGCTCAACCACGAGCGGGTGGCGCTGATGATGGTGGGGCCCCTGCGCCGCCTCGCCGATGAGGTGCGCGACTGGGCCCGGCAGGCCCCCGCCGGGGATGGCGGCCTGGTGCTGGATCTGCCCTGGGTGCAGCGCAACCTCGCCGAGGTCGAGGCCGGGCTGGAGGTGCTGCTGTTGATGAACTGGCGCCAGGCCTGGAGCATGGGCACCGGCCACCTGCCGATGGAGGAGGCCTCGGGCATCAAGGTCTTCGGCAGCGAGCTCTTCGTGCGCGCCCACCGCAGCCTCCTCGAGGTCGTCGGCGCCGCCGGCACGCTCAAGCGCGGCTCGCCCGGCGCCCTGCTCGCCGGTGATCTCGAGCGCCACTACCGGGCAACGCTGGTGCTCACTTTTGGCGGCGGCACCAACGAGATTCAACGGGACATCATCGCCGCGGCCGGCCTGCGCCTGCCCCGGGCGGAGCGCTAGCCATGGACTGGACCCCTGACGAGACGCAGCAGATGGTGAGCGATCTGGGCCGGCAGGTGCTCTCGGGCGCCGACCGCTCCTGGGGCGCCCTGATCGCGGCCGGCCTGCACGAGGTGGAGGGCCTCGCCGCCACCGTGGCGCTGCTGGTGGAGGTGGGGCGCACCGCGAGCCCGATCCCGGCCCTGGAGACCCTGGTCCTCGGCGCCCCCCTGCGGGCCGCCGGCCTCGTGGGCCCCGAGGCGGTGCTCACCGCCGGCCTGCGCGACGCCGACGGCTTCGATCCCCGGCGGCCGACCCTGCGGGTGGTGGACGGTCGGGCCACCGGCGAGAAGGTGGCCGTGCCCGCCCTCGATCAGGCGGCCTTTTGCCTGCTGCCCGCCGAGGATGGTCTGTACGCGGTCGATCTCCAGGGCCCCGGCGTGGAGCGCCAGCTCGGCCAGGGCACAAATGACGCCCCGCTGGGCAGCCTGCGCCTCTGCGATGCGCCGGTGGTCAAGCTCGGCGACGTGGCGGCCCGCGACCGCTACCTGCTCGTTGTCGATGTGGGCATCTGCGCGCTGCTGCTCGGCCTCTCCCAGGAGGCCCTGGCGATGACCGCCCGCTATGTCTCGGAGCGCGAACAGTTCGGCCGCAAGATCGGCACCTTCCAGGCGGTCAGCCAGCGGGCCGCCGACGCCTGGATCGAGACCCACGCCATGAGCCTGACCCTCTGGTCCGCCGTCTTTCGCCTGGAGTCCGGCCTGCCGGCCGAGCGCGCGGTGGCCATCGCCCGCTACACCGCCGCCGAGGGCAGCCACCGGGTGCTGGCCACCGCCCAGCACCTGCACGGCGGCATGGGCTTTGACCGCGACTATGCGCTGCACCGCTACTTCCTCACGGCCAAGGCCTGGGAGTTTGTCGGCGGCGGCGCCAGCGCTCAACTTGCACGTTTGGGGGCGCTGCTGGCCGCGAGCCCTGGTCAGTCGCCGTCCTGACAGTCGAGCACGATGCGCCCGCGCAGGCCGCCGGCGCGGACCGCCTGCTGGGCGGCCTCGGCCTCGCCCAGCGGCATCACCCGGTCGCGCAGGGCGGGTAGATCGAGGGGTTGGGCGGCGTGGAGTGCCAACAGCCCCGCCATGTCGGCGGCGGTGGCGCCGCTGCTGCCGAAGAGGCTGACTCCGTTCACGATGAGGTAGCCCAGGTTGATGCTGGCCCGCGCCTCGCTGACATTGCCCACCACCACCACGCGGCCGCCCATCCGCACCGCGCGCAGGGTGGCGTTGATGGTGGGAGAGCCCACACAGTCGAGGGCCAGGTCGGCCGGCTCCTGGATCTTCTGGTGAAACTGGGTGCCCGGATCGATCAGCACCTCCTGGGCCCCCATCGCGGTCACAAACTCCGCCGCGGCGGCGTCGCGCACCACCGCCGTCACGAAGGCCCCAAGGCGCCGGGCCACCTGGATCGCCGCCGCGCCCACCCCGCCGTTGGCGCCGGTGATGAGCACCCGCTGGCCCGCCGTGAGTCCGCCCTGCACCACGAGGCCGCGCCAGGCGGTGCCGGCGGTGCAGTGCAGGGCGGCGATGTCGAGGGCGGCGGCCGCATCGGGCAAGGCGAAGAGCGCGTTTTCGGGGGCGAGGAGGTGGGTGGCGTAGCCCCCATCGGCCACGAGGCCAAAGACCCAGGCCGCGCCCACACAGAGCGAGGTCTGGCCCCGCAGGCAGGCCCCACAGGCCCCGCAGTGGTCGCGGTGCAGGGTGCCCACGCGGTCGCCCACCGTCCAGGCCGTCACGCCGGCGCCCAGGGCCTCCACCCGGCCCACGGCCTCATGCCCCGGCGTGACCGGCAGCTGCAGGTAGGGGAAGCGGCCGGCCCGATCGATCAGGTCGCGGTAACAGACCCCGCAGGCCTCCACCCGCACGCGCACCTGCCCGGGGCCGGGGCTGGGCGGGTCGAAGGCCTCGATGGACAGGGCTGCGTCAAAGCCGGTCTTGGTCAATCTTGCGCGGATGGCCATGGTTCTGCCGGGGTGCGGGGTGGATCGGGGCGCCCGCCTGCACTATGCTCGCTGACAGGTGTAAGTCAACGAGAGGAAGGTACCCATGGCCGCAGATTCTCCTCCCTACGAGTTCGGCGCGATCGACATCCTCGAGCCCACCACCCACGACAACCCCTGGCCGCTGTACACGTGGCTGCGCGAGGAGTGCCCGCTCTACCAGGACAGCAACGGCGTGTGGGTGGTCTCGCGCTACGACGACATCGTCAGCATCTCCCGCGACCCCGACACCTACACCAGCCTGAACGGAAACCGCCCGCTGCTCCCCGCCGACGGCTCCTTCATCCACCTCGAGGGCGAGGCCCACAAGAAGCGCCGTGACCTCGTGGCCGAGGCCTTCGGCCCCAAGGCGGTGGCCCGGATGGAAGGCCACCTGCGCGACATCATCACCGGCCTCATCGACGCCGTCATCGAGCGCGGCGAGACCGAGTTTGTGGAAGAGCTCGCCGCCCCGCTGCCGGCCCGCATCATGTGCGAGATGACCGGCATCCCCCTCGAGCGCGCCGAGGAGGTGCGCGGGATGCTCGACGCCTTCATCCTCGCC
>JBEIQK010000019.1:0-22890 GCA_040376505.1 Alphaproteobacteria bacterium
ATCGATGAGGACGGCCCCCGGCTCCCCGCCGGTGACGAGGCCGACCCGCGCCGCGCGGGGGGCCTCTGGTTTGGGGGGCCGACCATCCGCCTGGAGCGCCGGGGCCGCCCCGGCGAGCGGCACCGCGGTGACGGTGTGTCGCTCGACCCAGGCCCCACCCCCGGCGAGGAAGAGGCCCGCCGCCTCGGGTTCGGCGCGCTGCTCGGTGAGCGACCAGGCGCCGCCCTGTCGGTCCCAGCGCTGGAGCATCTGATCGGCCGTGAGCAGGTAGACGCGGTCTTGCCCCACCTGCAAGGTGGCCCGCGGCGCCGTCGGCAGGGTGGTGATCAGGACGCCGCCGACCTCAACGGGGACCTCGGCCAGGGCAGCGGGGAGCAGGGCGCAGAGCAGGACGAGCATGAATCACCGGGGGAAGGTGGATCAGGGTACGCACCCCCCGGCACAACCGTACACCCGCAGACGGCCGACTGCGCCAGGTCAGGGTACCCGTGGGCCCGAGGCCACGACAGCCTGCCCGGGTCCACACCTGCGCGATGGACCTGCTCCCAAGCGGCTGGCCGTCGACCCACCGGCTCTTCCGGGCCCGCGACTCCAACCGCGCCCGATCCCTCTGTTCAAGCGGCGTCTTCGTTGCGGCGCAGGATGTCGTTGTAGACCGCCTTCGGGTTGGCGCCCACAAAGGCGTCGACCAGGGCGACCCACCAGCGGTCGTCGTCGGGGTGGGCGATGAACAGATCGACGAGGTCGTGAACCTTCATCAGCGAGGGAGTGCGCTCGTAGGGGTCGCCAGACTGGCTCTCCGAGGACTGGGCGTGCTCGAAGTCCTGCTCAGCGGCGCGCTCAGCCTCTTCGTCGCCGCGGGCCTCGGCGACGGCGACGGTGGCGTCGTGGCCCTCCACCATCTCGCTGTCGCGGCGGGCGCTGGCCTCGGCGTCGATGAGGTACGCCTCTTCGCCCTGAGAGGCCTCGGCGAAGACGGCGTCGAGCTCCTTGTAGATGTGGCGGCCGGCCTCGCGGGCCAGCTCGACATGCAGCTCGTAGAAGGCCGAGGCGTCGATCTCGGGGCCCGCGTGGGGGCCCTCGGGATCGGTGACCGGGTGGGTGGGGTGGTCCTTGCCGACCTGGCTGTGGGAGGGGGGCGCCGGCTCCGCGAGGCGCCAGGGATCTTTGTTGGTGCCGGAGCCCACCACGGGGCCCACGCGGCGCTCGAGCTCCTCGCGAGCGGCCTGGGTGGCGGCGGGATCGTCCTCGTCGGCGTCGCGCGACATGTCGCCCAACTCGTCATCCAATGTCCAGTCCGTGTCATTCATCCGGTCATTGAGGTCGGTGCCGGCCTCGGCGCTCTCCAGCTTCTCGCCTGCGGCGAGCATCAGCTCCTCCACGCTCATGCCGGTCATGCGGGCCAGCTCAATGGGGTTGGCCCCCGCCGAGAGCGCCACGATGATGGCGATGAGGATGGCCTTCACGACGGCCTCCAGGGCCATCTTCAGGGCTTGGAAGAAGGCACAGACCATCTGCTCAAAGTTCTGGGCCGCCGCCAGCAGCAGGGCCGCGATCAAGGCCTCATCGGCGTAGGGGAGGAGCGCCTGCTGCCAGGCCTTGAAGTTGCGAACAGAGTTGGCATAGGCCAGGATCGCCTCAGGAAGCGGCAGCGTGGGGGTTGCGATATTGGGCATGTCCGGAACCTGCACAGAGCCGAGGGAGGGACCATCCTCGGAGAGCTGGATCGGCGTCTCGGTGAAGGCGGGGCCCTCAAAGACGATGGCCATGACACAGACGCCGATGTCGCCCATCGCCTGGTTGAGGATGGCGAAGGCCTCGCCCTCGGGGCCGCGGGCCTGCATGCGCGCCATCAGCTCGCCCCAGCTCGACTCCTCTTCCATCGCGCGGAGCTCCTCGCCGGCCTGGTCGGCGCCCGTCATCAGGGCGCTGTGCAAGGCGGGCATGGCGGGCAGCATCGCGTGCGTGAGGCTGATGGTGTTGTCATCTGAGCCGAAGGTGCCGGTGGTGACGACCGAGCGCTGGTATTCGCCCTCCCCCACGCGCTTGTCGTACAGGGTGGCCACCCACTCGTCCTCTGCGCGGCCGCCCTGACCGGCGTCGGCGACCGGGCCGGTGGACTCGAGCTGATCGACTAGCTCGCCGCTCTGGTTGGAGATCTCTCCGGTCTGTTCGCGCTCGGCGATGGCGTCATTGATGTAGCGGTTGAGGGCGATCTCGATGAAGTTCGAGTGGGAGAAGTAGTCCTGCACGATGTGATCGCCGTAGCCGACGTGCATGCGCGCCTCGGAGCGGGTCTCGGGAGACTCCGCCAGGCGGGCCGCGGTGGTGTAGGAATTCTTGCTGGCCTCAATGCTGTTGTACAGATGGTTGCTGAGGCCTGCGTCGGAGGCCTCGTAGAGCTTGGGGTTCTCGTACTGCAGCCCGGGCACCGCCGAACCGCCGTGGTGGCGGAGGGTGTCGGCGTCACGCGTGGTGGGCGCCGACCCGCCCGGAAGGGCGGTGGTGTCGAGCCCACCGGCGGGAGAGGTTGCATCTCCAACCACCTTGCCCTTTTTGTTCTTGACGACATAGTCACCCTGGCTGCTGCCCTGGGGATTGTCGATGTGCCGTTCGGCTTCGTAAACCTCGATGTTCTCGGGCACGACGAGGGAGGCCGCGTCGGTGCCGATCGCGAGGACGGCCATCGCTTGAATCACCGCTTGGATGAGGACACCGGCTGCCTGGATCTCCTCCGTTTCGGGACTGAGGTCGAGGTCCAGAACCCCCGCGGTGATGCCAACCAACAGGGGCGACAGGGCCTGGGAA
The DNA here is from genome assembly GCA_040376505.1 of Alphaproteobacteria bacterium. Taxonomy (GTDB): domain Bacteria; phylum Myxococcota_A; class UBA796; order UBA796; family UBA2385; genus JBEIQK01. Next base: position 2,809 of record JBEIQK010000019.1, read on the forward strand.
TTGTCCGCGATGTAGTTACCCGAATACACCTGCAAGGCCCGCTCCTCTCCCTCGGTCAGCTCGGCGTGGCCACGCTCCTCGCCCTGGGGCGAGACATCGGGATTGTCCACACCGAGCGCCGGCATGGTCAGATCCTCGTGGTGCACCCCCGCCTCACCCCGCCGCATCACCGCCGACGGGGCCCGCCCCGGCGTCACCGACACCGGCGCCTCCTCTCCGCTTACCACCGCCTCCTGCACCGCCTCGGCCCGCTGCTCGGCGCTGGCGTCGGTGGCGCCGATGCTCTTGGGGGCCGCCGGCGCCGCCCCGCCGCTCTCCACCGCGTGGACCGCCTCGTGTGCGATCAGCCCGAGGCCCTCCTCGCTGTTCGGGTCATAGGCCCCCGGCGCGAAGTACAGGTGCTGACCAAAGGCCGCAGCCCCCGCGCCGAGCTCTTCCACCGCGCTCTCATCGGCATGGACGCGCACGCCGCTGAGATCCGCCCCCAGGCTGGCTCCCAGTCGCTCGGCCACCGCACCCGGCAGGGGCGCGCCGCCCGGGGCCGCCGCCAGGGCGCTGGCGGCCTCCACCTGGGCCTTCTCCCCCTCGCCGGCCGGGCTCTCCTCGCCCTGCTCGGCGGCGAGGGTGCTGGCGGCGTCGGCCTCCGGCGAGGCCGTCATCGCGTCGCGCATGAGCTGCTGGGCCACGAAATTGCCCATGCCCAGGCGCATCGAGGCCCGCAGCTTGTCGCCCATCTCGGCAGGCAGCGGGCCTTTGCCCGGCACCACCGGTGCGATCTCAGGCAAGGCGGCGTCGATGGCGGGGCGGGAGGGGGCGGCGCGGCGCTGGCGGCTCATGGGACCTCGGGGCCGCCCAGCAGAGGGAGGCGGCGACGAGGGAGCCCTTTGCAAGCCGCGAGCCAGCGAAGAGGCCTGTTCTTTCAACAGGGGAGGTCTCGGCGCCGCTGACATCCGTCGGTCGGTGGCCGCCACCTGGTCAGGTGATCCTGCGAGGGCGCCGATGGCGCCACGCTCCCCGCGACCCCCTCCCCAGCGACGAAGGTCTCCAGGGCCGGGCTCAGTCGTCTTCGACCTCGATGTCGGCGGCGAAGCGGGGATTGAGCTCGTAGTGATCGATGAACTGGCCCGAAAAGCCGGTGATCTCCAGCACATCCCCCGGGCCGATGCCCGAGACGTCGATGCCCGTGCCCGTGTAGACGAAGACCGTCAGCTCGCCCGAGCCATCGTCGATGTGAAAGCGCCAGCCATAGGGCGCGTCGTCGAAGACCGCGTCGGTGACGACGCCCTCCACCTTGACGAGACGGCCCTCGGTGGACTCGTTCACCTCGCCGGTGTCCACCTTGCGGGGGCTGGGCACGGCGTGGGTGCCCGTCACCGTGATCGACGCGGGGTAGACCCCCCAGACCTCGCCGAAGCTGTCGCCCACGGCGCCGGTGACCGACACGGTCTGGCCGACCGCGAGGCTCTGGCCCAGGGCGTCGTGGATATACAGACCCGCGTTGCCGCTCTGAATGGCGAAGCCGAGGTCATTGGGGTCATAGGCGCCCGAGGGCGTGGTGACCGTGCCCGCGACGGTGACGACGGTGCCCGCCGCCGCGGCGCGCGCAGCCCGGATCGAGTTGGGGCCGCCATCCTTGGCCAGGGCGCTGAGGGGGAGGGCAAACAGAAGGATGAGACGCAGAGACATGGGCGCTCCGAGGGGGAGGGATCTGCCTGAAGGCCCGACCGCCCTACTCCGCCGCCCCATCCGCTACAATATCCATTCCAACAAACAGACAACCAGGACGCGCAACAATCCGCCCCTACCCCGCCTGCCGCCCCGCCAGCGCCCGGTCGCGTCCGGCCATGTCTTTGCGCAGGGTGACGTCGACAAAGCCCGCCTGAGACATCAAGACGGTGACGTCGGCGGCCTGGTCGTGGCCGATCTCCAGGGCGAGGCCCCGCCGCGCCCGCTTCGCAGCCTGCGGGATCAAGGCCCGGTAGACGTCAAGGCCGTCGGGCCCGCCGTCGAGGGCCAGGATCGGCTCCCAGTCGCGCACCTCGGGGTCGAGGCCGGCCAGATCGCCCCGGCGGATGTAGGGCGGGTTGCTCACCACCAGATCGATCGGCCGGGCGGCGGGGACGGGGTCGAGCAGGCTGCCGTGAAGCAGAGCCACCCGAGCCTCCAGCCCGAGGCGGCGGGCGTTTTCTTTGGTGTTGGCCAGGGCCTCGGCGGAGAGGTCGATGGCGTAGAGCTTGACCCGCGGCCGGGCGGCGGCGATCGAGAGCCCGACGATGCCGGTGCCCGTGCCAATGTCGGCGACGAAGAGGTCTTCGTCGACGGGCAGCAGGGCCAGGGCGGCCTCCACGAGGGCCCAGGTGTCTTGCCGCGGGCAGAGCACCCCTTTGTGTACGGCGAATTCATGTTCGCCAAAGCCCTCATCGCCCAGGACCCAGGCGAGGGGCTCGCGCCGGCCGCGACGGGCCACCAGGGGGCGCAGGGCGTCGAGCTCGGCGGGGGCGAGGGGCTGGTCGAAGCGCAGGTAGAGCTCCATCCGCTTGAGCTGGAGCACCTTGGCCAGGATCTGCTCGGCCTCGAAGCGCGGCCGGTCGACCCCCTGTTTGCCGAGGTAGGCCGCGGTCTTCAGGAGGATGTCGCGCAGGCTCTGCATCGGAGGCTCCCAGGGGCGGGCCAGCCTAACGAGCGACGATCGGCGGCGCCGCCGGGCCTCCTGCCCGAACCGGCGAAAGACGAGATAGGACCGCGCACCCTCTCCTCCCAGCCCCCCTCGGAGTGTCAATGTTGCGCCCGGGCCCCTTCTCGCTCAGCCTCTCCGTCGCCGATCTCGCCGCCTCGCGGGCCTTCTACGAGGCCCTCGGCTTTGCGCCCAGCCTCCCGGCCGGCGAGGGCGGCCCCTGGGAGAGCTATGGCCAGACCTGGCTGATGCTCTCGGCCGACAACGTCGTGCTGGGGCTCTTTCAGGGCGCCCTCGACCAGAACACCTTCACCTTCAACCCCACCGACCTGCGCGGACTCGTGGCCCAGGCCAAGGCCGGCGGCGTCGCCTTTTTGGTGGAGCCCGAGGGCGAGGCCGGCGCCGGGCAGGCCCTCGCCCTCGATCCCGACGGCAACGCCATCCTACTCGACCAGCTCGAGGCCTGAGCCCCGCTCCAGCTCGCGCCAAAGCCAGGCCCCCAGCAGCAGGCCGCGGGCGGTCCAGGCCAGGGTGCGCACCCAGTTGGTGGCCACCAGCGCGTCGACCTGATCGAGATCCAGGCCGCCGGCGAGGCGCCCGTGCAGCGGCACGCTGAGCAGCGCGGTGGAGGCCCAGGCCACCCCCACGCCCGCCGCCGCGGCGACGGCCCACAGCCGCCGCTCGGGTGGGGCCACCAGGAGCAGGGCGCCGGCGCAACACAGCTCGCCCAGCATCCAGGGGCCCACCAGCATCGTGATTCGCGCGTTGTGGGCGGCGTGGTAGGCGCCCCAGGCCGCCGCGCCCACCCGGGCGAAGAGCGGGTAATGCACGAGCTGAATCGTCCAGATGAGCCCGGTGAGCAGCAGGCAGAGCGCAAAATTGGCGAGGAGCAGGGCGCGCAGGGCAACACCTCCGCCCGCGCCCTACCCCAGCCATTGGGCTCCGCTTCGGTGTACCCTGTGGCCCCCGAGGTGAACGATGCGCGCCCTGCTGTTGACCCTGCTGCTGGCCTGCTCCGGCAAGACCGACCCTGATCCCCAGTCCGACCCCAGCGAGTCGGACGCTGACACCGACGCCGACAGCGACGCCGACGCCGACAGCGACGCCGACAGCGACGCCGACGCCGATGCCGATGCCTGCACCGAGACAGTGGGCACCAGCGCCGTGCCCGAAGGTGCGGAGTGGATCCTCCACGACGGCCTCAGCAGCTCGCTCTTCTCGCTCGCCGACAAGCCGCTCAGCAGCGAGTGGAACAGCGGCTACGACGTGTACGATCTCAACACCGAGGAGATCTACGGCGCCCAGAACGCCTACCTGGAGCGCCCCGGCAGCGTGGTGGCAGTCTCGGTGATGTGGGGCAACCTCCCCGAAGAGGCCGGCCCCGCCGACATCACCCTCTGGCCGGACTTCGGCACCAACGGCTACTCCTTCGACATCGAGAACCCGCTGCTCACGATGACCCGCTGCCTCGACCAAAGCAGCGACGGCGAATGGGTTGAATATGTGCTCCCCACGCCGATCCGCCTGGAGCAGCCGGGCTTTTTGTACGCCGGCTACCACCGCGACGAGGGGGCCGACGCGCCCGAGCTGATGATGGAGAATTTCTACCAGGAGGCCGAGCCCTGGTGGTCGGGGGCCCGCCTGCCCGGCGTGGACCCCCGCGTCTACTACCTGGGCACGCACTTCCCCTGGTTCACCTGGCAGGTTCGCCTCGCCGTGGTCTACGATCCGCCCCTGGATCCTGCCGCCCAGCGCTTCACCGCCGAGAGCGCGCTCGCCGTCGGCAGCCGCGTGGCCTGGGGCGACTACGACAACGACGGTGACGACGACATCATGAGCTCCGGCCCCGCCCTCTTCCGCAACGAGGGCGACGGCACCTTCACCGACGTCACCGCCAGCGCCCTGCCCGGCGGCGTGGGCTCGGGGGGCGGCGTCTGGGGCGACTACGACAACGACGGCTGCCTCGACTACTTCGGCCAGGGCGGCGGCAGCAGCGCCGGTGAGCTGCTGCTGCACAGCAACTGCGACGGCACCTTCGCCGACCTCACGGTGGAGAGCGGCATCAACGATCTGCAGAACGAGATCGACTGCAACGGCGACGGCCTCGAAGAGCACAGCCCCACCGAGGGGGCCGCCTGGTTCGACCTCGACAACGACGGCCTGCTGGATCTGTATCTGGCCAACTATGAGTGCTACCCCGACTTCACCTACTACGACGACCGCGTCTGGCGAAACAACGGCGACGGCACCTTCGCCGACTGGACCCTGCTTTCCGGCATCCCGCAGACCAACAAGGCCGGCCGCGGCGTGTCCACCGCCGACTTCGACCAGGACGGCGACACCGACGTCTTCGTCAGCAACTACCGCCTCACCGAGAACTTCCTGCTCGTGAACCTGGGCGACGGCACCCTCGACAACCAGGCCGCTGGCGCCGGGGTGAAGGGCGACTGCGCCCGCTCGGCCTGCGGCCACACCATCGGCTCGGTCTGGGGTGACATCGACAACGACGGCGACTTCGATCTGGTCAGCGCCAACCTCGCCCACCCCTTCTACTACGACTTCTCCGACAAGACCGCCATCCTCATCAATGACGGCACCGGCACCTTCACCGACGAGGGTCTCGCCCGCGGCATCGTCTACCACGAGACCGACAGCAACCCGACCCTGCTCGACGCCGACCTCGACGGCGACCTCGATCTGTTCATCACCGCCGTCTACGCCAGCCGCTGGTCGCACTACTACGAGAACGACGGCACCGGCCACTTCACCCCGGCCACCTACCAGAGCGGCCTCAAGGTGCTGAACGGTTGGGGGGCCGCCGTCGCCGACCCCGATCTGGACGGCGACGTCGATCTGCTGGCCTACGGGCTCTTCCGCAACACCCTGGAGACCGGCCACCACAGCCTCACCGTCCGCGCGGTCGGCGGGGCCGGGAGCGGCGGCCTCGCCAACCGCAGCGCCATCGGCGCCGTCGTCGCCGTCGACGTGGGCGGCAGCCGCCAGCTCCGGCAGGTGCAGGGCGGCACCGGCACCAGCGTGCAGGACAGCCTCTCCCAGCTCTTCGGCCTCGGCGAGGTCGACGTCGTCGACGCCGTCACCGTGCTCTTCCCCGGCGGCGCCACCGTTACGGTTGACACGGTCTCGGCCGATCAGGTCCTCTGGGTACACGAAGACGGCCGCACCGCCACCGGCCCCACCCCGCCGGCCTGGTAGCTCAGGCGGGCAGGCCGCAGCGGCTGTTGGCCGGCACCGCCTCGTGGATGCGGCGGGGCAGGTCCAGGCGCAGGTTGCTCATCAGGTCGACGAAGTCGGCCTCGGTGCGCCCGGCGCCGAGCCGCGCGTTGTGCGCCTTCTCGGCGCCGATGGTGCTGTGGGTGCGCCCCTTGTAGTCGTGGCCCGGGTACACCAGGGTCTCGTCGAGGAGGGTGAACAGACGGCTGTGAACCGACTGGTACAGCCGGCTGGCGCTGCCCTGCTGAAAGTCGGTGCGCCCGCAGCCGCCGATGAGCAAGGTGTCGCCGGTGAAGACCATCTGCCCATCGAGGGTGACGTAGCTCACGCAGCCATCGGTGTGCCCCGGCGTGGAGAGCACCCGCAGGCCCACCGCACCCAGGCGCAGCTCCATCCCCTCGCCGACGGCGTGATCGGCGCAGTCCGCGCCCGCGGCGGCGCTCACCACCGTCTCGCTGCCGGTCCGGCTTCGCAGCAGGCCGCCCGAGGTGATGTGGTCGGCGTGGACATGGGTCTCAACCGTGTAGCGCAGGGTCAGGCCCAAGGAGGCGAGCAGGGCGAGGTCGCGGTCGATCTGCTCGTCGACTGGATCGATGAGCAGGGCCTGCCGGGTGTCGGGATCGGCGAGCAGGTAGGTGAAGGTCGAGCTGCCAGGATCGAAGAGCTGGTGGAAGATCAAGATGCCTCCGGGTCATGGCCACACTGCAAGCATCATACCAGCGGCGGAGCGCGTCCTGGTCGAGGCCCTCCGCCGTCGCGTTTCAGCGGGCCGGCGCGCCTGAAACCTGCGGCCTGAAACATCGACCCCTCCGGCCGGCCGCCGCCGGCCTCGTTACACAGGCGCATGTCCACGAAGAAGCCCGGCCCATTTCTGGGCGCCCTCGATGTCTCCCTGGACCTGCCGCTGGCGGATCTGGGCAGCCGATCGATCGCCTACTTCATCGACTGGCTGCTCATCGTCTTTGTGGTGCTCTTCGGCTGGCTGATGGCCCAGTGGGCCGGCCTCACCGACCTGCTCTTCGAAGGCGACGATCCCGCCGCGGCCCTCACCGTGCTGGCCTTCCTGATGGCCGGCAGCTACTTCCTCTTTGAGCTGCTCTGGTTCGTCGGCTTTGAGCAGGCCTGGGGCGGCCTCACGCCGGGCAAGCGCTGGATGGGCCTGCGGGTGGTGAGCCGCGAAGGCGCCCAGGTGGGCCTGCTCTCCAGCCTGCTGCGCAACCTGCTGCGGCCGATCGATCAGCTCCCAGGGAGCTGGTCGGTGGCGGCCTTCTCGATGCTGGTGGGCGAGCACCGCCAGCGCCTCGGCGATCTGGTCGCCGGAACGGTGGTGGTGGTCGAGCCCCGCGAGACTGTCCACGTCCACCTCGGGCGCCTGCCGCCCGGCCTCGGCGAGAAGGACCTCGCCCTGCTGGAGGCCTGGTTCCGGCGCCACCCGCTCCTCCGCCCCGAGCGCGCCCACAGCCTGGCCGCCCGGATGCGCCAGTTCGTGGAGGCCCGCTGGCCCGGCTTCGTCGACCCCCAAGGCGCCGATGACCGCGCCGCCCTCGAAGCGGCCTTCGCCGTGGAGCGCCGCTGATGGACTACGGCCGCTTCGTCGCCCGCGGCGAGCCCGACTGGCGCGTGCTCGAAGACCTGCTCAAGCGGGTCGAGGGCAAGGGCCTCGGCACCCTCGATCACGACGGCCTCGACGAGCTGGCCGCCCGCCACCGCCGGGTGATCGGCGACTTCGCCTGGGCCCGCAGCCACTTTCCGGGCTCGGCCGCCGAGCGACGGCTGCGGCCCCTCGCCTTCGCCGGGCACCGCCTGCTGGCCGAGCTCCCCGAGCCGGTGCTGCCGCGGGTCATCCGCTTCTTTCGCGAGGGCTTTCCGGCCGCCTTTCGCGAGGCCTTGCCCCTGGTGGGCCTCTCGCTGGCGGTCTTTTTGGGCGGCTGCCTGATGGGCTACATCGCCGTGGGCCTCGATCGCGACGCCGCCCGGCTGATTTTCGACGAGGCGACCCTGGAGACCCTGCGCCGCGGGGAGATCTGGACCGACAGCTTTGAGTCGGTGGCCGGCCTGGGCATGGCCACCGGCATCTTCCTCAACAACATCCGGGTGGGCATCCTCTGCTGGGCGGGCGGGGTGGTGGGCGGCCTCTTCACCGTTCTGGCGCTGGTCCAGAACGGGATGATGGTGGGGGCGATGCTCTCGATCTGTCAGCAGTATGAGCTGACCGACCGCCTCTTCGCCTTTACCGCCGCCCATGGGCCGCTGGAGCTCTTCCTCATCGTGGTCTGCGGGGCGGCCGGCTTCTCCCTGGCCCGCGGACTGCTGATGGACCAGAACATCCCCCGGGCCGAGGCCATCGCCCAGGGGGCCCGCCGCTCCTGGGATCTGGCCGGCGGCACCCTGCCCTGGTTTGTGCTCCTGGGCCTGATCGAAGGCAACCTCTCGCCGCAGATGTCGATCGCCACGGGGCTCAAGGCCGTGGTGGGCTTCTCGGTGATGGGACTCTTCCTCCTCTATGGACTGGGAGCCCGCCGATGAGCGAGGTCCGCCCCACCAGCCCCCGCGATCTGCGCGAGCTGCTCGACGCTCCCCTCACCTTCCTGCGCGAGCAGGGGCGGCCCCTGCTGCCGGTGCTGGTGGCCGGCCCCCTCGCCGCGGCCCTGCCGCTCAACCTGGGGCCCTTGCTGCAGGGACTGTTCAGCCTGGGCGGCAAGGAGGGCGAGGTCATCGGCCTGATGGTGGGCACCCTGGCCACCTACTTCACGAGCCTCGCCGCGCTGGTGATCTACGGCCTGCATGAGCTCGCCGTGCTCGCCGCTCTGCGGGCCCACCGCGAGGGGCGCCTGCTCAGCGTGCGCGAGGCCTGGAAGCAGGGCATCACGGCCAACCTCGTGGTGGCCGGCATCTTGAAGTACCTCGTGCTCTATGTGTCGGCGCTCTGCTGCGGCTTTCCGGCTTTGTACACCGCCCTGGTGATGATCCCCTTCATCCCGATGGTGGCGATGGCGAGGCCCGAGTGGGTGCGGGTGCGCGGGCGCGACGAGCTGCGGCCGATCGACGCCGCCAAGGCCCTGCGCCGCTGCTTCACCTACGCCCACCACAAGCCCGACCCCGGTCAGAAGGGCGCCACCAGCCTCTTCACCTGGACGCGCCTCATCGTGGTGGCCCACGCCCTGCTCTTTGTGGCCATGCCCATCACCGCGCTGGCCAACCTGCCCACCGTGGTGATCACCGGCCTGCACGCCTTCCGCAAGGTCGCCTCGGGCATCAACCCCGAAGACATCAGCGCCCTTGGCTTTGGCCTGCCGATCTACCTGAACCTGCCCCTGTCGATCCTCGCCGCCTGCGGCGCCGGCATCGGCAATGTCTACCAGACCCTGCTGGGCATCCAGACCTTTGAGGACCTGCGCGACAGCGTCGACGGCGAGGACATCGAGGCCGCCCTGGATGCGCGGCTGGGCGGGCCGGCATGAAGGCCGTCGATCTGGCCCGCCTCGACGCCATCGCCGAGGCGGAGGGCATCGTCACCGAGGCCAGCGCCGACCCCAACCAACTGTTCATGCTGCTGCTGGAGCGCATCGCCCGGGCGCTGGGCGCCTGGAACCCCGACGTCGACGGCGGGGCTGTCTTTGACGCCGGCGCCATCCTGCTCGGCCTCGCCGCGGTCCTGAGCGTGCTGCTGGTGGCCCGGGCCCTCTGGCCTGCGGCGGTGGCCCTGTTGGGTCGGCTCCGCAACGGCCCCCGCCCGGCCGCCCCCGGCGCCGTGGTGGTGGAGGCCCTGGCCACCGAGGTCGATCCCGAGGCCGCCCTGGAAGAGGCCCTGGCCGCCGGCGACACCCGCCTCGCCCTGCGCCGCCTCTGGGAGGCCCTCACCCGCCGCCTCGCCGTCGCCGGCCTGGGCGTGGTCAGCCATGCCGCCACCCACCGGGAGTTTTTGCGCCGGGCCCGCGCCGCCGCCCCCGAATGGCCGCGCCACGCCGAGCTCTCCGCCTTTGCCCGCGCGATCGAGCGGGCCCTCTTTGGCAGCGCGCCGCCGAGCCGCGACGAGGTCCAGGCCCTGCGCCAGCGGGCCCGGGGCCTCACCACATGAGCCGCCGCGCCTGGATCGCGCTCATCGTGGGCTTTGTCGCCCTGGTGGGCCTCTCGATGATGCCGGCCCCACCCCGCGGGCCCACCCTGCTCTCGCGGGAGGCCCACGGGCTCGCCCTGCTCGGCCGCTACCTGGAGGCCGAAGGCGTGCCGGTGATCGGCTGGGATCGGCCGCTGGCCGAGCTCCCCGGCGGGCGCGGCCTGCTGCTCATCGGCACGCCCCTGCGCATGCGCTTCACCGCCGACGACGAGCAGGCCCTGCGCCGCTACCTGCTCACCGGCGGCTCGGTGGCCGTGCTGCTGCAGGGAAACCCGGGGGTGAGCGAGATGGCCCTGCTCTCCACCCTGGGGCTGAGCCCGGCCCTCGGCGACCTGCCGGCCAGCGCCGAGGACCTCGGCACCGCCATGCGCTCCTTGTCCGAGCCGGTGGTGTTGACGCCGAGCCGACCGGGCGACCCGCCGATGTCGCTGCTGCAGCCCTCCTTCTGGCTGCGGGCCGGCCTCGAGGATGAGGTGCGCTACACCTGGCCCAATGGCCAGGCCGCCGTCAGCCTGCATCGGCCCGAAGCCGCGGCCCTGGGCGCCACCGTGCTGGTGCTGCCCCACGCCAGCCTCGTCACCAACGCGGGCCTGCGCGACAACCTCGCTGCGCTGCTGCCCCTCTTCGAGGAGGTGGGCGCCGGCGAGCGGCTGATCGTCGACCATATCCACCAGGGCATCCTGGCCCCCGAGTCCGGGGCTGTGGCCCCCTCGACCCTGCCGATGGACCTGCTGCTCAGCCACCTCGCGGCGATCTATGTCGCCCTGGTCTGGTCGGTGGCCCGGCGCTTTGGGCCGCACCTGCTGGCCCCGCCGCTGGCCCGCTCCAGTCAGGTGCGCGATCTGCGCGTGCTGGCGGCCCTTCACCAGCGGGGCGGCCACGTTTCGGCCGCCGCAGCCCGCCTGCTCACCGATCTGTCCACGCTGAGCCGGGGCCGCGCCCGGCCGCTGCTCACCGAGGCGGGCGTCGACCTCGCCCCCACCACCGACGCCGGCCTGCTGGCCCTCACCCAGGCCGTCGCCGCGCTGCAGCGCGACAAGCGCCTGTAGGAGATCCGATGTCCATCGACGAAGTCGCAACGACCACCGCCGCCCTGCGCGCCGCCCTGGCCACCGTGGTGGTGGGCCAAGAAGAAGCCGCCGACGAGTTGCTCGCCGCCTGGCTGGCCGGCGGGCACATCCTGCTGGTGGGGGTGCCCGGCGTGGCCAAGACGCTGCTCGCCCGCTCGCTGGCCGCCGCCCTGGGCCTCGACTTTGGCCGCGTCCAGTTCACCCCCGACCTGATGCCGGCCGATGTGGTGGGCGGCAGCCTCTTTGACTTCCAGCAGCGCACCTTCACCCTGCAAAAGGGCCCGATCTTCTGTTCGGTGCTGCTGGCCGATGAGATCAACCGGGCCTCGCCAAAGACCCAGGCCGCCCTGCTCGAAGCGATGCAGGAGCGGCAGGTGACCATCGACGGACAGAGCCACCTGCTCGATCCGCAGTTCTTCGTGGTCGCCACCCAGAACCCGATCGACCACGAGGGCACCTACCCCCTGCCCGAGGCCCAGCTCGACCGCTTCCTCCTACAGGTGAAGGTGGGCTACCCGGCCCCCGAGGACGAGATCGAGGTCTACCAGCGCTTCCTCGATGGCCGCCTGCCCGGCGGCGAGGGCGCGGCCCAGATCCAGCCGGTGGTCACCGCCGAGACGATGACCCGCCTGCGGGCCCAACTGCGCTCTGTTCATGTGCGCCCCGACATCCTGCGCTATCTGCAGCAGCTCATTGGCGAAACCCGCCGCAGCCCCCTGCTCTCCTGCGGGGCCAGCCCCCGGGCCGGCATCGCCCTGCTGAGCGTGGCGGTGGCCTGGGCGGCGATGGAGGGGCGCGACTTCGTGATCCCCGACGACATCAAGCGCATGGCCATCCCGGCCCTGGCCCACCGCCTCGCCGTCACCGCCGAGGCCGAGCTGGAGGGCACCGACGCCGCCGCCGTCCTGACCGGGCTCCTCGGCCGGCTGGAGGTCCCGCGGTGAAGCCCCCTGGCGCCATCCCGGCGCGGCGCGCCCTGCTCCTCTGGGGCGCCCTGTCGCTGCTGGCCCTGGGCGGCCTCGTCGTGCCGGCCTTGGGCGGCCTCGCCCTGCTGGCTGACCTCCTGCTGTTGGGGCTGGTCCTCTACGATGTGCGCCAGGCCGCCCGAATTCCCTTGGTGGTGCGCCGCGAGCCGCCGGCGGTGCTGCACCAGGGCGAGGCCACCGCCCTGCCGCTGGTGGTGGAGAACCCAAGCGGCGCCGCCGTCTCGCTGGTGATGCGCGAGGTGCTGCACCCGCACCTGATCGAGGCCCCGGTTGACCACGCGATGACCCTGCCGGCGGCGAGCCGGGCCCAACTGTCCACGCCGCTGCGCCCGCGCATCCGCGGCGACGCCGACCTGGCGCCGGTGGCCTTGCGGGTGCTGGGGCCCTGGGGCCTCGGCTGGGCCGGCCGCTTCGCCGAAGAAGGCCAGTCGCTGCGGGTGCACCCCCGCGTTCACTTTGAGGGCGAGACCGGGCTGCGCTTGAAGGCGGCCCTGCAATTGCGCGCCGGCGCCCACCCCCAGGAGCGGCGGGGCCTGTCGACCGAGCTGTACGGCCTGCGGGAGTACCAGCCGGGCGATCCGATGCGCAGCGTTCACTGGAAGGCCAGCGCCCGGCGCGGGGCGCCGGTGACCCGCGAGACCTGTTGGGAGCAGCACCAGCACATCGTCGTGCTCCTCGACGCCGGCCGGCCGATGGCCGCCCAAAGCGAGGGCTACAGCCGCCTCGATCACGCCCTCGCCGCCGTGCTGGCCCTGCTGCGCGTGGCCGTGGCCCACCAGGATGACGCCACCCTGCTGCTCTTCAGCCAGACCGTGCGCCAGGTGGTGCGGGTCGATCGCCACACCCGGGCCTTCGCCGAGGTCTACGGCCGCCTCTACGCCGAGCAGCCCGACGCCGACGAGCCCGACTACGCCGAGGCCGTGGCCTGGTGCGGGCGCCTGCCCCGCCGCAGCCTCGTGATCCTGCTCAGCTCGGTGCAAGATGGTCTCGGGGCCGATCGCCTGCAGGCCGCCCTGGGGCACCTGTCGCGCCGCCACAAGGCGCTGCTGGTGCATCTCGAAGACCCCGGCGTCACCAGCCTCGCCCGCAGCGAGCCGGCCACCGCCGAGGAGGCCTTCGCCAAGATCGGCGCCCTGTCGGCCTTGACGCGGGCCGACACCCTGGCCCAGCGCCTCCGCGCGGCGGGCATCGACACGCTCAGCACCTCGGCGGGGGGCCTCACCCTGGGGCTGCTCGACCGCTACTTCGCCTTCAAGGGGGCGCGGCGGGGCTAGCTGCGCGGGATGAGCCGGCCGAGGTTCTCCAGGGTGGCCTTCCAGCCCTTGTCGAGGCGGTCTTGCAGGCCGGCGCGATCGATGAGGGCGCCGAGCAGGGCGCCGGGCTCGTAGTCCATGTGCACGGTCACCAGCGTGTTGGCGCTCGGCTTCATGGTTCGCAGGCTGAAGTTGACCTTGCCCTCGGTGCGCTTGCCGGTGGCGTCGAGCAGCACGCGGCGGCCGCCGTGGCTGGCGTCGGGGCCGAGGAAGCGCAGGCCCATCTGCCGGGCCTTGGGCTGCACCTTGAGGTCAACCGACCACTGGGTGGGGCCCTCGTCGCGGACGCCGTCAAAGGCGCCGTCGAGCAGCTTGCGGACGTTGGCGGCCTCGCTCAGCCAGGCGAAGGCGGTGTCGCGAGGGACACCTTCAAGCAGGATGTCTGAGGTGATTACGGCCATGAGGGGCTCCCGGCAGGCGCGGCCCGCGTAACGCGCCCCGGCGCAAGGGACCGCCGGCCGTGGTATTGCCAGCGCGCGCGGTGTGGCCGCGATCTGGGAGCCCCATGTTCGGCGTCATCCCCTACTGGCAGGTCCCCCACATCAGCCTGGGCTTCGTGGAGCTCGACTCCTGGGCGATGCTGGTCAGCCTGGGCTTTGTGATTGGCCTGGAGATCGCCCGGGCCCGCGGCATCCGCCTGGGGCTCGATGTGCGCGACATCATCGACGGCATCATCGCAACGGTGGGCATCGGCTTTCTGGTGGGCCACGTCGTACATGTGCTGGCCTACAACCCCCAGCAGCTCGAGACCGACGGCATCATGGCCCTGCTGCGGGTTTGGGCCGGCTTCTCCAGCACCGGCGGCTTCATCGGCGCCGTGTTGGGCTGCGTGCTCTTCTACCGGGTGATCCGCAAGCGCAACTTCTGGATCCACGCCGACAACCTCGCCTTCGCCTTCCCCTTCGCCTGGTTCTTCGGCCGCATGGGCTGCTTTACGGCCCACGACCATGTGGGGCAGCGCAGCGACTTCTTCCTGGCGGTGGACTTTCCGGTGGCCACCTATGGGGGGCCCCGCCACGACCTGGGGCTCTACGAGGCGCTGTGGACCCTGGGCATCGCGCTCACCTTCGTGGCCCTTCGCAAGGCGAACGTGCGCCACGGCTTCTTCACGGCGCTCTTCTGCGCGATGTATGCGCCCGTGCGCTTTGGCCTCGACTTTTTGCGCAACCAGGACCTGAGCAACGCCGACGTGCGCTGGGCGGGGCTGACGCCGGCCCAGTGGGGGATGATCGCGATGTTCGGGGCGGGGATCTGGCTGGTGACCCAACTGCGCAAGCCGCCGGCCCACGATGACAGCCAGGGCCTGGCGGCCTGAAGGCGCAAGACTGGGGTCGACACACACCAAAGGGAGGTCGACACACACCAAAGGGAGGTCGGCACACACCAAAGGGAGGTCGACACACACCAAAGGGAGGTCGACACACACCAAAGGGAGGTCGACACACACCAAAGGGAGGTCGACACACACCAAAGGGAGGTCGACACACACCCGAGGGGCCCGCGCCCTCCCCGCAGGTCAGCCCGCCCGCAGATCCCGGAGGCGCACCCAGGCGTCGTCGCCCTCCAGGCAGACCAGCACCCCCACCGGCGCCTCGGCCAGCTCGGCGAGGCGCACCGGGCCGATCACCTCATGGTCGGCCCACAGGTACCAGCAGCGCCGGTGGCCCCGCTCCGCCGCCGCCGCCTGCAGGCGGCGCACCGCCGCTTCGTAGACAAACTCCTCGATGAGATCGAGCTCGCCGTCGCCATTGCTGTCCCAGCGGCTGCGCAGGGCCGCCTCTTCGCGGCGGGTGGCCTCACAGCGCAGCTCCTCCACCACGGCCTCCAGCAGGCCCGCCTCGGCCTCGGCGTGGGCCTCGCGCAGGCGATCGGCCTCCTCTTGCAGGCGCTCGCGCAGGCGGGCCTCGCGCCAGCGGGAGGGCAGCAGGCCGAGCTTGCCGAGCACATAGGGGGTGATGAGGGCGGTGCCGGCCATCGGCAGGCTCTCGGCCACCACGGCGATGGCGGCGGCGGGCACCATCCGCACGAGGTCCTGGGTTTGGGAGCGCAGGGTGTCTTCTTCGGTGGCGCTGAGCGCATCTCCGGAGACCCGTCGGCGCAGGAGCACCCAGGCCTCCTTGGACTCGGCGGCCTCGCCCTGCACATGGCCAAGCTGGCGCCGGGCGAAGGCCGACAGGGCCTCCATCTGCCGGCCCACCCAGCCTGGCGCCGGCTCGGCCTCATCATCGAGCTCGGCGGCCAGGGCCGGCAGGCTCCCGGCGTCGAGGCCCTGGCGGGAGAGCGCGTGCAGCAGGGGGTCGAGCCGGCCGCGGTTCACGGCGCCTCCAACCGCGCCAGGGCCGGGGAGACGATGTGCAGCAGCACCTCCTCGGCGAGGGCGCGCCGGGCGGCGCCGTCCAGCAGGCCATGCGCGGCGTCGCCCGCTTCGGCCGGCAGGGCGGCGAGGCGCTGGGCGGCGGCGATCAGGGCGGCGCGCAGGGGTGCGGTGGAGAGGCCGTGGGCGGCGATCAGGTGGCCAGCGAGCTGAAAGGCGAAGGCGGCGTGGCGGGCCTCATCGGCGGCGACCCGGCGCAGGTGGGCGACCACGGCGGGGTGGGTGGCGGCCTCCAGGGCGGCGGCGGCCTCGGCGGCGGCCAGCGACTCGTTGATGCAGCCCTCGACGAAGGTCTCGAGCAGCAGGGCCGCGGGGTCGGCATCGAGGGAGAGGCCGTCCAGCGAGAGGCCGCTCGGGCGCAGGTCCGGGGCGCCAAGCGTGCGGGCCAGGGCGAAGGCGCTGGCGGCGTGGGCCACCTCGTCGAGTTGGGCCTGGGTCGCGCCCTCCAGCAGGGACGCAGGCGCCCCCAAGGCCAGGAGCTGCAGGCTCAGCCGGGCGAAGCTGCCGATCGAGGCCTGCTCGTGGGCGGCGGCGCGGGCCCAGCGCAGGGCCGGGCCGGCCGGCGGGGCGCTGGCCTCCACCCGGGGCAGGCGGGCCTCGTCGGCGACGGTGAGGGGGCGCCCCTCGGCCCAGGCGGAGATCTCGGCGCCAAAGCAGCAGGCGCCGTCGACCCAGGCCGGGCCGCAGGTCTTCGAGAGCGAGTAGCCGTAGCCGCTCTCGGTGTAGATGGTGGCGAAGGCGTTGGCGATCTCGCCAAAGCAGGCCCCGTCGCAGGCCATGCAGTCTTCTTCGGTGGTGAGCGTGGGCTCGCAGTAGCGCACCTCCCAGGCCGCTGCCGGATCGCCGGCGAAGAGGGGCAGGCTGTCGAGCCGCGCGGGGTCGCAGTCGCCGTAGTTGTCCTCACCGCCGCTGCCCTCACCGCCGCTGCCCTCACCGCCCGTGCCGTCGGCGCCGGTGTCGTCGCCGCCGGTGCCAGCCTCGCCGCCGCCGGCCTCCCCGCTCCCCTCGTCGCCGACCTCGCCATCGGGGGTGTTGTCTTTGGCGCCGCCGCCACAGGCGGCTGCGAGGAGGATGAGGGCGCGAAGGGGCAGCAGCGAAGCACGCATCAGGCTCTCCAGGCGCGGGGCCACTCATCGGGATGCAGGGCCGCCGCGTAGTAGGCCAACGATATCCACGAAAAAGGGCCCACGTCCATCGTAAGCGCGATGCCGACGTGCACGGAGACGCCGATCAGCAGGTAGAGCGCGCGCAGGTCGAGGCGGTTGGAGAGGGCGCGCAGCCGGCCGGGGTGGGTGCGGGTGGCGCGGAGGTAGAGGGCCAGCGGCACCATCCACCAGGTCAATTCCCAGAGCCAGGTCAGCGCCGTGCCGATCTGCGTGAACAGAAAGGCGTCGGCCACCCAGGCGGTGTCGCCGCGGGCCCAGGAGGGGGCCAGCAGCGCGTAGTAGAGCGCCTTGTAGCCGCCCCAGGGAAACCACTCCGAGCCCAGCTTTTGCAGGCCCGTCGCCACATAGACCACGGTGATCTGCACAATCGCGAGGTAGCGCACCACGGCGAGCTGCGGCGCGGCGCTCACCCAGCGGCCGGTGCGCAGGCGACAGTCCAGGCTGTGGGTGGCCGTGGCGGGGGCGAGCACCAGCAGCCAGAGGGCGTTGGTGATGAGCTTGTCGTGGCCGCCGCCGGTCGCGCTGTTGAGGTTGAAGAGGGCGATGCAGAGCTGAAGGGCCACCAGCGCGGTCAGCCTCCCGCCGAGGCCGAGGGCCAGGGCGAGGCCGACCCCGAGGCCGGCCCAGACCGCACCCTCGACCTGGGGCGCCCCTGCGCCGCCGAGCAGCGCCCAGAGCGGGTGGCCGGCCTCGGTGACCCGGTAGCCGCCGGCGGCCGGCAGGGTCCACAGGGCGATCACCACGTCTTTGTGCAGCATGTCGGCGAAGGTCTGCGCCACGACAAGCCCCACAAGAACACGAAAGGCGGCGAGGCTGGTGGCAGCCTCGCGGTGGGCGCAGCGGGCCACGAAGGCCGCCCAGAGGCCCCTCATGGCGCACCCACCACGATGGGCCCGGTGAGGCGGTAGCGGCGCTCCCACCGCCGGGCCTCAACGGGGAGCTGCCTGGACTCGGCGTAGTCGGCGGGGTCGAGCAGGCGCAGGCGGGCCATCGAGACCCGCAGCTCGGCGCCGGGGTGCTCCAGCGCGGCCTGGCGGGCGATCCAGTCGGCCATCTGGCCGTACAGCGGCTTCGACTCCCCCCAGGAAAACGCGTTGAGGGCGCCGCGAAAGCGCTCCTGGTCGAAGCGCTCGGCCTGCCAGCGGGCGACCGGATCGCGGGCGATGTAGAGCGGCTCCCAGGGCCCCTCGCCGCGCCGCAGGTGGACCTCGAGGCGGGCCGGGTGGCGGTTGACCATGCCAAACATCGACCAGCCCTGCTCCACCCCGCACCAGCGGGCGTAGGGTCGAAAGGGGGCCAGCGCCACCCGCCGCAGGGCCATGATGCGGGTGCCCCCTTCCAGAATGCCGGCCGACAGGGCCTCATCGGTGAGCGGCAGCCCCAGGGAGCGAGCGGCTGCGCCCCAACCGGCCACCGTGTCGCGCAGGTTGGCCGACTTCATCTTGGCGGCGTTGAGCCCCACCGGCGCCGGGGCGGCCATCGCCAGCACCGCGACGAGGTGCAGGAGGACCAGCCCCGCCCGGAGCTGATCAGCGACCGGCAGGGGGCGCATGGGGCGGGCCGCCGGGCTGGGGAGGGCGGCCGGGCGGGCCGGGCGGGGGGGCGCCGCCGCCGGGCGGGCCCTGGTTGGGCTTGAGCCCCTGGGGCCGCTCCAGGGTGATGATGAGGCCGCTCACCGGACCGTCGACGGTGACCGGGTTCTGGGCCGCCGCCCCCATGCCGCCGCTGCCCGAGGCGGCGATGTAGTCCTGCTTGTCGGCGCCGCTGCCATCGTCGAGGGAGGCGTAGATGTAGTAGCGGCCCCCCATTGGCACCGAGAAGGAGAAGTCCTGGGTCTCGCCGCCGCCCGGGCTGAGGCGGGTCTCGGCCACCGGCGAGCGGCCCGGGGTCAACATCTGGGTCTGGGGATCGACATCCTCGGCGGCGAAGGCCGTGAGGTAGAGCGCCCGACCAGTCAGTTCGCCCGAAGACCGCCGCAGGGTGCCGCTGGCCGCCACCATCACAAGCGGGGGCACGCCGCCATCGGGCACGGCGGACACGGTTGGCCGGGCGCAGCGCACGCCCACCGCCGAGCCCATCACGAGGTCGGTGAAGCGGTTGGCCGCCCGCATGTTGGTGGAGAAGGTGTTCCAACTCCCGCCGCGCAGCACGCGCGGGGCGCCCTCTTCGGCGGGGGGGCCGCCGGGATCGGTGCGGGCGCCGCCATAGGCCGAAGGGTGCCAGGCGTCGGCGACATACTCCCAGACATTGCCGGCGAGGTGCACCTGCCCGTAGGGGCTCGCCCCGGCGGCGCCGCTGTCGGCGGGCAGGGTGTCGGACACGCAGAGCCGCGGCATGCCCTCGCCGGTGTGCTGGTGGTTGGCGCGCTCGCAGGTGGGGGCTGCGCTGCCCCAGGGGTAGGCGCGCAGGTCGTCGGCGTCGCAGCGGGCGGGGTCGCTGCCCCCCTCACAGCCGCCGCGGGCGGCCTTCTCCCACTGGGCCTCGGTGGGCAGGGCCTTGCCCTGGGACTGGCAGAAGTCGCGGGCCTCGGCCCAGGTGAGGCCCTCGGCGGGGTGGGCCTCGCGGCCGGCGGCGACCCCGCCCTGGTCGCTGAGATCGCGGCGATCGGGCCCGGCGGGAGCGCGATCTGCAGCCTGGAAGAAGGCGGAGAGGGCGGCGTTGGTGGACTCGGTGCGATCGAGGCAGTAGCCGCTCAGGGTGACGACGTGGACTGGGTCTTCGTCGGCGCCGGCCTGCGAAGAGCCGCTGCCCATCAAGAAGGGGCCCGGCCGCACCCAACGCTCGGTGGCGGGGGTCACCCGGGGGTCGGCGTCGTCGCAGTCCAGCGTGGCCGGATCGCCGCCTGGGCAGGCCACCGCGGCGACAAAGCCGTCGCCATCGGCGTCTGGGCAGGCGGCGCCGGCCGGTATCGCCGGGACATCGGCGGCCAGGGCGGGCTGCCAGCTCCCGCGCAGATCCTCGGCGGCGCCGAGGGCGGCGAAGCCCGGGGGCGGGCCAGCGGGGCCAGGGGGACCGGGCGGCGAGGGCGCGGCGGCGGGGGGACTCGGGGCCTCGGTGCAGGCCAGGAAGAGCAGGATGAGCGGCAGCACGCAGGCCTCCAACCGGTCCGGCCTTCGGTAGCACGGCGCCCGGGCTGGGGCCGGCCGGACCG
>JBEIQK010000373.1:0-6164 GCA_040376505.1 Alphaproteobacteria bacterium
CCCCATCGCCGAGGCGCTGCTCAGCCAGATGAGCGCGATGGAGGCCTACTTTCCGCGTGGCGCCTTGGACCCGAGCCTGGGCCCAGAGTGGCGGCGCCGGGAGGGCCTCGCCCGGGCCCGCGGGGCCTTCTTCTCCGGGGCGGGCTGCGCCGTCTCGGTGCTCCCTGCCTCACACTTCACGCCGATCGGCCTGCCCCGCCTCGCCGTCCTGCACCCGGTCTCGGGGCCCGAGGAGGTCGGCCGGGCCCTGGCCCCCTGGAGCGCCGCCCTCTCCTCGATCGGCACCGAAGACCCCAATCGCGGCCACTTCGACGCCGGCTGGCAGCGGATCTACAGCCTCGCGCCCCGCGTGGTGGCCCTGGGTCAGCTCCAGCGGCCGGCCTTCCCCCGCGATCACGACGGCGTGCCGATGTTCGCCAGCGTCCTGCGGACCCTGCCATGAGCGGCCTGTCGCGCGAAGCCGCAGAGGTCCACGCCGCCGCCCTGCTGGTGGATCTGCACTGCGATCTGCTGCTCACCAGCTACTTCCTTGGCTGGGACTGGCGAAAGGCCCACGCCCCCAACCCGCTGCCGGGCGCACCCCTGATGGGCCACTGCGACCTGCCGCGGCTGGTCGCCGGCAACTGGGGCTGCCTCGCCCTGGGGGTGGTCACCAACCCCCTGCGCGGTGAGAGCGGCCCCGCCGCGATCTCCAGCGACCTCGACCGCATGGAGGCCGAGATCGCCCGGGCGCCCGAGGCCCTGGTGCGCGTTCACACCGCCGCCGAGGTGCGGGCGGCCCGCAAGGCCGGCAAGATCGCCGTCTTCGCCGGCCTGGAGGGGGCCCACGGCCTTAACGGCAGCCTCGATCCGCTGCCTGGCTTCGCCGAGCGGGGCCTCGGCTACGTCGGGCTGGTGCACTTCTCCAAGAACGCCGCCTGCCGGCCGATGGTGGGCTGGGGCCAGTCGGAGACCGAAGGCCTCACCAACTTCGGCCGCGACCTCGTCGACGCCTGCCGGGCCCACCGCGTGATGGTCGATGTGGCCCACGTCAACAAGCCCGGCGTGCTGGAGACCTGCAAGCGGGCCCAGGCCCCGGTGATCTGCTCGCACACGGCGATGAGCGCGGTGCACCCGAGCCCGCGCAACATCGACGACGCACAGCTTCGCGCCATCGCCGACACCGGCGGCGTGGTGGGCGTCATCTTCGTGGCGCCCTTCCTCGGCCGCGGCGGCGTCGACGCGGTGGTGGCCCACCTCGACCACATCAAGAAGACCGTCGGCGTGGCCCACGCCGCCATCGGCACCGACTGGGAAGGCTTCGCCACCTACCCGGCCGACCTCAACAGCGCCGACAAGATGCCCATCCTCACCGAGGCCCTGCTGAAGAAGGGCTGGACCGCCGACGAGATCTTCGCCTGCTACGGCGAAAACGCCCTGCGTGTGATGGAGGCCGTCCGCGGCTGAGGCCCAACGGCGAGGCCCCGCCGAAGCGGGGCCTCCAGGGGTCAGGCGTTGACGACGAGCCCGGGCAGGGCGGCCACGCGATCCTTGGCCACCACCGGGCCGCGGATGCCGCTCTGATCGCGCAGGCGGGTGAGGGCCTCGCGCTCGATCTGGCGGACGCGCTCGCGGGAGAGGCCCATCTCCTTGCCCACCTCGGACAGGGTGCGGAACTCGCCATCGTCGAGGCCGTAGCGGCGGGTCAGCACGAAGCGCTGGCGCTCCGAGAGCAGGCTGTGGAAGCTGTCGTCCATGCGCGACAGCTCCTGGGTGCTGATGGCCTCGACGTCGGGCTGGGGCGCGTCCTCGTCGGAGAGGAACCGATCGAGGGGGCGCGGGCGGGGCCCATCGTCGACCGGCTGCTCGAGCGAGATGGTGTTGCCCTGGCTGAGCAGCAGCTCGGCGCGCTCCTTGTCGATGCCCACCTCTTCGGCGAGGTCGGCGGTGGTGTACTCGATGCCCACGCTCTCAAAGCGCTTCATCGCCTTGCGCAGGTTGCGGGTCTGTTCAACCGCGCAGCCGGGCAGGCGCACCGGGCGGCCGGTGTGGTCGATGGCGCGGGTCATCTGGGCGCGCACCCACCAGCGGGCGTAGGTGGAGAAGCGGATGCCGCGGTCGGGATCGAAGCGCTTGGCGGCGCGCAGCAGGCCGATGTAGCCCTCCTGCACGAGGTCTTCTTCGTCCATGAAGGGGCCCGCCAGCTTGCGGGCCTCGCCGTGGGCGATGCGACGACCGGACATGGCGAGGCGCCAGCGCAGGTTCTCGGCCTCGGCCCAGGCCTGGGCTGCCTGCCGGGCGTAGAGCTTGAGCTCGAGATCCTTGCGGGCGGCCCGGGCGACGGCCTTGACCGCTTCTTCGAGGCGATCGACCGCGCCGGCGCGGGTGCGCTCGGCCCGATCGGGGCGCCGCATCAGGATGTGGTCGGCCTCGTTGATGCCGGCCACGGCCTCGCGCGCGGCCTGCTCGGCCTTGCGGATCTGCCGGGCCATCGACTTCTCCTCTTCGGCGCTCAGGCGCTCCGAAGGGCCGTCGGCGCCGTGAAAGGAGCGGAGCTGCGCGAGGGAAAGGAGGGTTGGCACCTGGGCCAGGATGGCTTCGGGCGACAGCTCAGCGTTGTTCTTGGAGGGATCTGGCCACATACAGGTTCTCCACCTGCCAGAATTTCTTCTGGAGGACAGGCCGCCCAGGGCGGGAAGCGTGCGGGGGCGGAAAGATTGCGACCGGGCCTGAGGCCCAGCCGTCACACCCAACCAGAGAAGGGGCCCGAAAAACCGGGCACCCTTCTTGCTGCAAAAGTCTTCGGCTACGTCCCTTGAAGGGGGCGAGTCGAGAGGCTACGGATTAAAGCGCGTGCGGGGTTAGGTGTCAATCGGGGTCCGTGGCGCGCTCGTTACAGGAATGTCAAAGGCGTGTTGCGCAGGCGGGAACAGCGGCGGAAGCGGCGACCAAAGCGGGCTTAGGCCCGCCGCATCCGACCGAGGCCGACGCGGTCGCGCACCTGAGAGAGGGTCTCCCGGGCGACGGCGCGGGCGCGCAGGGCGCCAGCGTCGAGGACCTCATCGATGCGGCTCGGGTGCGCCAGGATGGCCTCGTAGCGCTCGCGGGGCTCCGCGAAGTGCGCGTCCAAGACCTCAAAGAGCGCCTGCTTGGCATGACCATACCCGAAATTGCCGCCGCGGTAGCGTTCTGCCAGCGCAAGGGTGTCTTCGGGTGCGGCAAAGAGGGAGTACAGCTTGAAGACCGTGCAGGTCGTCGGATCCTTGGGCTCCTCCATCGGGGTGGAGTCGGTTGCAATCGCCATCACCTTTTTGCGGAGCTGCTTGGGGGGCAGCCAGATCTCGATGCCATTGCCGCGGCTCTTCGACATCTTCTGGCCGTCCAGCCCCACTACGGTCGCCACCTCCTCTTGAATGAGGGGGTCGGGCACCTGCAGGGTGTCTCCATAGAGGCGGTTGAACCGCTCCGCGATGTCGCGGGTCATCTCCAGGTGCTGCTTCTGGTCTTGCCCGACCGGCACCACATGGGAGTTGAACGCGAGGATATCGGCCGCCATGAGCACGGGGTACAGGAAGAGACCGACGTTGACAACATCGGCGTTGCCTTTTGACGCCGCGTCCTTGAACGCGTGGCCCTTGTCGAGCAATCCCTTCGACGTGATCGTCGAGAGCACCCAGGTGAGCTCGGTGACCTCCGGCACGTCGTGCTGGGCCCACAGGACGGTGCGCTCGGGATCGAGCCCCAGCGCCAGCCAGGAGGCGGCCACCACGCGGATCTGTTCGCGAAGCGCAACTGGATCGCGCTGGCTGGTGAGCGAGTGGTAGCTGGCGATGAAGAAGAAGCAGTCGTGGCTCTCCTGCATGGCGAGCCCAGGCCGGATGGCGCCCAGGTAATTTCCGATGTGGGGGGTCCCGCTGGGCTGGATGCCCGTCAACGCGCGGCGTCTCATGGGTTGGCTCCCGAAAGGCGGCGCATGATACGCCCGAAGCGCCCCGGGTCAAGCACAGGGCGCCGATTCCCTCCCCTTCCCTTCACCCAGAAGAGGCCCGCGATGCGCACCCTCCGCCATCTTGCACCTTTCTGTCTTGGACTGCTCTTCGCCCCGGGGCTGCTGGCTGGCTGCGGCAAAGACACCCCCATCGACGAGGGCGACGGCAGCGAAGGGTCCGACGGACTCGGCGACGGCAGCGGCGGCGACGACGGAGGCAGCGACGGCGCCTGCGAGACCGACGACAACTGCCCCAGCACCGACATCTGCGTCGACAAGGTCTGCGTGCCCGGGGATCGCAACAACAGCATTGAAGAAGCCGAGGCCTTGCTCTGGGAGGACCCGGCCGAGGGCTACCTCAACCCGGCCGAAGACGTGGACTACTTTCTGGTGGCGGCAGACGGCGGAGAGTTCATCAAGATCACCACCACCACCCCCGAAGAGCCCGAAGACGAGGACTTCTACAACACCGTCGTGGTGGTGCGAAAGCCCAATGGCAAGGTGGTGACCGTCGCTGACGCCTTCGCCACCGAGACCGGCGTGGGCGGCGTGGACTCCGTGGCCTTCGCCTACCTGCCCGAGGCCGGCGACTACATCATCTCGGTGGAGGACGACGGCACCTACTACAGCGACGGCGTGGCCGACGGCGGCAGCGCCTACAGCTACACCCTGCTCCTGGAGGAGTGGGAGCCGGCCGTGACCGAGCCCGACAGCGCCGAGGAGCCCGGCTGGTACGTCACCCTGGGCAGCGAGCGCACCTGGGTGAGCCTCGGCTTCCTCCTCGAAGAGCCCGGCGACGTCGACCACGTCAGCCTCGACTTTCAGGTGCCGGGCACAGTGCTCTACCTCGACGGCAACCAGAACCTCGAAGGCAGCGACGCCAGCGCCCGGGTGGTCCTCACCGACGGCGGCGGGGTGCGCAGCGCCAAGAGCGACGTGGGCCCCTCGGAGTACGCCATGGCCCCCCGCCTGGAGGCCGGCACCTATGGCGTCGAGATCTCCGACGTCGCCGGCGCGGGCGGGCCCAACCACTGGGTCTTTTTGCACTTCATCGCCCGGCCCGACTCCATCGCCTTCGCCCTGGAGGAGGAGGCCAACAACAGCGCCACGGACGCCACCGCGCTGCCGATGGAGGCCTACGAGAACAGCAGCGGCAAGCCCTACTCCGTCGGCCGCGCCGAGGGTGACATCGGCGAAGACGGCGATGAGGACTGGTTCGAGGTCGAGGCCCCCTACGAAGAGGGCTACCTCGTGGTCTGCGCCAACGGCGCCCTGTGGGGCTCCACCCTGGCCCCGGTCATCGAGGTCTACGACGGCAGCGGCGCCTTGGTGGGCACCACCACCGGCAGCGCCGGCACGAGCCCCAATGCCCGCCTGGAGAACCTGATCCTGGGCGCCGAGACCTTCCACCTGCGCGTGGTGGCCCCCGAGGGCACCGACACCGGGCTTGGGGCCTGGTACCGGCTCTACACCTATGTCGCCTCCTTCTCGGTGAGCCCCTACGAAGAGGGCGGCTACAGCTGCCCCTGATCGCCGGCCTTGCCGCCGCGGGCGAGCCCGGCGGCGATGGCCCGCAGGGCGTCGCGCGGGGCCGAGGGCTCCAAGATGGCCAGGGCCTGCTGGGCGGCCCAACTCTCCTGGGCCACCCGGGCCCGCCCCTCGGCGAAGGCCCCGGCGGCCCGCAGGCGCTGGGCGAGGTCCAGGGCCTGCTCGGGCTGCGGATCGTGGCCCAGCAGGCGCCAGAGCTGCCCCACCGCCGGGTCGCGGGCGGCGGCGAGGCTGACCACAAAGCTGGGCCGGCCCTCCATCGCGCGCTCCTCGATGGTCGCCGGGTCTTCGCCGGCGTTGACGTCGAGAAAGGCGATGTCCTCGGCGAGGTGCCAGGCCACGCCGGTGTGCCGGCCGTAGCGCCCCAAGGCCAGGATGGCCGACCGATCGGCCCCGGAGAGGCGGGCGCCGGCCCGACAGGCGAAGGAAAACACCGCGCCGGTGTGGCTCTCCGCCAGGGCCAGCACCTCGGCGGGGCTGGCGTCGCGCTCGCGCACCCGCTGGGCGGTGCCGTGGCCCTCGCCGATCTCCCGCAGGGCGTCGAGCAGATCGCCGAGGAGCTCGGGCGTGGGCCCGTGGCGCACCAGCTCCATCGCCCGCAGGGTCAGGTAGTTGCCGCCGAGCAGGCCCACCGCCCCGCCGATCAGCC
>JBEIQK010000612.1:0-4095 GCA_040376505.1 Alphaproteobacteria bacterium
CCTCACCGGCCTGCGCCCGATCACCAGCCCCGAAGAGGGCCTCGCCCTCTCCCGCGACGCCTTCGCCAGCGTGGTCGCCACCGCCCGCCTCGCCCAGAAGCCCGCCCTGCTCGCCCTCCCCCTGGAGTTGGGCGGCGGCCTCGGCCTGGAGCCCGCCCCCGGCCACCAGGCCTGGACGGCCGGCCTGCTCGGCCTGGGGCGCACGGCGGCCCTGGAGCTACCCGGCGTGGCGGTGCGCCTGATCGACCTCGGCGGCGCCGATGAGGCCGCCCTGATCGAAGAGCTGCGCGCCGGCGGCCTGGAGACCGAGGTGGCCCTGCGGCCCTCCCGGCGGACGATCCAGGCCCAGCCCGCCCCGGCCCCCGGCGGCGACCTGCCCTTCGACGCGCTCGACGTGGTGGTGGTCACCGGCGGCGGCCGCGGCGTCACCGCGGTGACCGCCCTGGCCCTGGCTCGGATGGTGCCGCTGCGCTTCGCCCTGCTCGGCCGCACCCCCCTCGAAGAGGAGCCGGCCGCCCTGGCGACCCTACGCGAGGAGCCGGCCCTCAAGGCCGCCTTGCGGGCCCTGCACCCCGCCGACAGCCCCGCCGCCCTCGGCCGCCGCGCCAGCGCCCTGCTGGCCGCCCGCGAGGTGCGGGCCACGCTGCAGGCCCTGCGCCAGACCGGGTCGGAGGCGATCTACGTCGCCGCCGATGTGGCCGACCCCGCCAGCCTCGCCGCCGCCCTCACCGGCGTGCGCACAGCGCTCGGGCCCATCGCCGCGGTGATCCACGGCGCGGGGGTGCTGGCCGACAAGCGCCTCGCCGACAAGACGCTCGACCAGCTCAACCGCGTGCTGGCGCCCAAGCTTGGCGGGCTGGTGGCCCTCCTCGCCGCCACCGCCGCCGACCCGCTCAAGGCCCTGGTGCTCTTCTCCAGCGTCGCCGGCCGCACCGGCAACCCGGGCCAGTCCGACTACGCCCTGGCCAACAGCGCCATGGACGCCGTCGCCCAGCGCCTCGCCGCCGATCGCCCCGGGCTCAAGGTGGTGAGCGTGGCCTGGGGCCCCTGGGAGGGCGGCATGGTCACCCCGGCGCTCAAGGCCCGCTTCGCCGAGGCCGGCATCCCGGTGATCGCCCACGATCGCGGCGGCCAGATGCTGATCGAAGAGCTCTGCGCGCCTGGCCCCGTGCGGGTGGTGCGCGGCGGCGCCCCGCGCCCCGAGGGCCTCGCCCCGGCCAGCCACACGCGCGCCCTGCGCCTCGACCTGCCCGTTGATGCCGATCGCTACCGCTTCCTCACCGATCACGCCATCGCGGGGAAGGCGGTGGTGCCGGTCGCCCTGGTGCTGGAGTGGATCACCCGCGCCGCCCGCCTGCTGCGCCCCGATCTGCACCTGGTCACGCTGGGCGACGTGCAGGTGAAGAAGGGCCTCGTGCTGCCGGCCAGCGGCGCCCTCGACCTGCGCCTGGAGGTGAACGAGCTGTCCAAAGGCGAGGGCAGCGTGGTCAGCGTCGCCCTGCGCGATGAGGCCGGCCTGCTGCGCTACGCCGCCACCGCCACCCTGGCCGCCCGCCGGCCCTTGCCCCCCGCTGCCCCGCGCCTGCGCCTGCAGCCCTGGGCGGCCGACGCCGAGATCTACGATGGGCACGTGCTCTTTCACGGGCCCCAGCTCCAGGTGATCCGCGGCATGGAGGGCGTGGGCGAGGAGGGCATCAGCGGGGAGCTGGCCGGCCTGCACGAGGTTGGCTGGCCGATCGCCGGCTGGACCCTCGACCCGGCCCTGCTCGACGGCGGCCTGCAGCTCGCGGTGCTCTGGAGCAAGCACATGCTCGGCGGCGCGGCCCTGCCCACCGGCATCGAGTCGCTGCACACCTGGACCGACGCCCCCGGGGCCGGCCGGGTGCGGGCGGTGCTCAAGGGGCGCGAGCAGGGGCGAAACCGCACCCTCTCCGACCTCTTCCTGATCGACGAGGCAGGCGCGCTGGTCGCGGCCCTGCGCGGCGTCGAGACCCACCGGCGGCTGCCCTAAGCGCATGCGCGCCACCCCGATCGCCATCCTCGGGCAAGGCGCGGTCCTGCCCGGCGCCCTCTCCCCCCAGGCCCTGGTCGACGCCGTCCTGGCCGGCAAGGACCTGATCAGCGAGGCCCCGGCCGGCCGTTGGGGCATCGACCCCCGCTCGGTCGCCACCCGCCCCGACCAGCCCACGGCCGACCGCACCTGGTGCAGCCGCGGCGGCTATGTCCAGGGCTTCGAGGGCCTCTGGGAGCCCGATGGCTTCGCGATCCCCGCCGATCGCCTCGCCGGGCTCGACCCGCTCTTTCACCAGGTGCTGCACACCGCGCGGCAGGCCCTGCGGCAGGCCAAGGTCCGAGGGCCGCAGCCCCGCGCCGGCCTCGTGCTCGGCAACCTCAGCTTTCCCACCCGGGCGATGGCCGCCTGGGCCGAGCGCGGCTGGCTCGAGGCCGCCGGCCTCGACGGGGTGCACCTCGACCGCGCCGGCCTGCCCCCGGTCGACGCCCGCAACCGCTTCATGTCGGGCCTGCCCGCCGCCCTGGCCGCCGAGGCCCTGGAGCTCGGGCTCGGCGGCTGGTCGCTCGACGCCGCCTGCGCCAGCGGGCTCTACGCCATCGCCCAGGCCGCCCAGGCCCTGGCCCGCGGCGAGGCCGATCTGATGGTGGCCGCCGCCGTCAACCGGGCCGACGATCTCTTCATCCACATCGGCTTTTGCGCCCTGTCGGCCATGTCCAAGCGCGGCCAGAGCCGGCCCTTTCACCGCGAGGCGGACGGCCTCGTGCCCGCCGAGGGCTGCGCCGCCCTGGTGCTCAAGCGCCACGAAGACGCCCTGCGCGACGGCGACGAGATCCTCGCCGTGGTGCGCGGCGTGGGGCTCAGCAACGACGGGCGCGGCCGCGGCCTGCTCGCCCCCTCCGAAGAGGGCCAAGGCCGGGCGATCCGCGCCGCCTACGCCCAAAGCGGCCTGTCTCCCGCCGACATCGGGCTGGTGGAGTGCCACGCCACCGGCACGCCGGTCGGCGACGCCGCCGAGCTGCGCAGCATGGGGGCGGTCTACGCCGGGCTCTCCGGCGTGCCGATCGGCTCGCTCAAGTCCAACCTGGGCCACCTCGTGACGGTGGCCGGCGTGGCGGCGGTGATCAAGACGATCGGGGCGATGAAGGCAGGCCTGCGGCCGGCCACCTTGCACTGCGAGGAGCCCAACCCCGCCCTGGCCGGCGGCCCCTTCCGCCTGCTCCACACGGCCGAGGCCTGGGAGGGGCCGCGCCGCGCCGCCATCTCGGCCTTCGGCTTTGGCGGCAACAACGCCCACCTGCTCCTCGAAGACCCGGCCCTCACGCCCACGCCCGGCGCGAGGCCGGCTCCCGTGTCGCGCCCGCGGGTGGTGGTGGCCGGCCTGGGCCTGTCGATGGGGGGAGCCGCCCACCGCGAAGAGGCCCGCGCCGCCTTGCTGAGCGGCCAGGAGCCCGCACCCGGGGCCACCGAGGTGAGCCTGCCCCTGCAGGGCAACCGCTTCCCGCCCCATGACCTCGCCCTGACCCTGCCGCAGCACACCCTGCTGCTCGGCGCCGCCATCGAGGCCGCCGCCGACGTGGGCGAGGCCCTGCCGGCCAACACCGGGGTCTTCATCGGCATGGGCACCGATCCCACGGTCGCCCGCTACGGGGCCCGCTGGCGATTGCCGCAGCGCGCGGCGGCCCTGGGCGCTTCGGCCGACTGGGCCCGCGCCGTGGCCGATCAGCTCGCCCCACCCCTGCAGAGCGCCGCGGTGTTGGGCACCATGCCCAACCTGCCGGCCAACCGGATCAGCTTTCAGCTGGGCCTGGGCGGGCCGAGCTTTACGGTGGCCGCCGAGCAGCAGAGCGGTGCGGTGGCCCTCTCCCGCGCCATCGCCGCCCTCGAAGACGGCGAGCTCGACGCCGCGGTGGTGGGTGCCGTCGACCTCAGCGCCGACCCCCTCCACGCCGCCGCTGCGGCCGCCCAGGGCGTCACCGACACCGGCGGAGATGGCGCCGCGGTGCTGATCCTCCGCCGAGAAGGAGAGGCCGCCCTGCCTTGGGGCCCGGTCGAGACCGCCGCCGCCCCCCGCGCCCGCGCCG
>JBEIQK010000540.1:0-4605 GCA_040376505.1 Alphaproteobacteria bacterium
GCCAGCATCACCAGCAGGGCGCTGGAGCCCGAATTGACCATCACGGCCTGCTTCACGCCGCAGGCCTCGGCCCAGGCGGCCTCGAAGGCCCGCACCCGGCGGCCCATCGTCAGCTCGCCAACCAACAGGCTCTCGATCGCCGCCGCCACCTCGGCGCGGCCATAGGGCGGCGTGCACAGGGGCAGGCGGTCGAGGGGCGCGGCCTCGTCGGGGTCGAGGTCGACATAGCGGTCCACCAGGGCGGCGATGTCGGCGGCGCGGCTCATGACAGCCACCGGCTGCGCGGCAGCTCGGTCAGCAGCACCTTGAGGTGGTCTTTGCCCACCGGCCAGCTGATCGCCTTGCTCTCGCCGCCGGCCCGCTGGCCCTCGCGGGTGGGCAGCTCGGCGACCGACCAGCCGCGCTGCAGGGCCCGGATGCTGATCTGGTCCTCGATCGGAAAGCGCTTCACGGTGGTTTGCAGGGCCAGCAGATCGGCGCGCCGCAGGGCCCGAAAGCCGTTGATGGTGTCGGTGACGTAGGGGGCGCCGCCCTGCGCAAAGAGGCGGTTGGCCAGCCAGGTCAGCGCCTCGTTCACGCGGGCGCGGGCCCGCAGCAGGTCGGTCTCCTCGTTGAGCGCGCCCGGGGCGAAGCGGCTCGCGATGGCGAGGCGGGCCCCCTTCACCAGCAGCTCGTCGAGGCGCTCGATGTCGGCGGGGTCTTCGTTGCCGTCGGGCGAGTAGAAGACGAGGCGCTCGGTGTCGGTGGCCTCGGCGGCGACGCGGAAGGCCACCCCCCGGCCGCGCAGGGGCTGATCGAGCACCGGCACGCCCTGGGCGGCGAGGAATTCCCGGCTGCCGTCGGTGGAGCCGCCGTCGACCGCCAGCACCCGCCGGAAGGCGCCCAGCGGGAGCTGGCCCCAGAGGGCCCGCAGGCCATCGATCTCGTTCAAGACCAGGAGGACAAGGGTGCTGTCGCGCATTCAGGGCCCGAGGAGGTGCTGCGACTGGAGGCTGGCGTAGACCTTGCGCGCGATCCAGTCGTTGCCAGCGGCGTTGGCGTGGCCCCGGTCTTGGGTGAAGTAGAGGCTTTGGGCCTGGGAGGCCGCCTCCATCTCCACCTGCGGGTCGATGTGAGGCACGCCCAACTCCTGCGCGGCGGCCTGCAGGATCGCCCGGTGGCCCTGGGTATAGCCGGCCCGCTCGAGCGGGTAGCCAAAGAGCACCGGGGTCGCGCCAGACGCCTGGACCTTGGCCACCAGGGTGCGCAGGTTGTCGACATAGTCGGCGGGCGGCACCCGGTTGACCCCCTCGGCCGAGCCGTCGGGGCGCTCCTTGGCGCGCACCTGCACCTCGCCGAGGAGGCTGCGCAGGCCGAGGTAGATGCGGCTGCGGTAGAGCACATGGTCTTTCAAGTAGCGGCCGTCGCCCTGCAGGATGGCCTGGCTGCGGTCGGTGTAGGCTGCGGTGCGGGCGTCCTGGACGATGTAGCCAATCAGCACCACATCGGGATCGTAGCGGTGCAGCACCTGATCCCACAGCCAGAGGCCTTGAAAGCTGGTGTACCCGGGCTGCCCGCCGTTGATCACCTCGACCTTGGCCTGGCCGCCCTCTCGGGCCAAGGACTCCAGCCGCGCCGGGTAGGTCTCGGCGTCGGCCACGCCCCAGCCGAAGGTGGTGGAGCAGCCCAGCGCCATCAGGCGAAATGCGCCCGCCGGCTTGTCGACCGGGTGGTGGGGAGGCCGCAGGCCGTTGTCATCGGTGGAGATGGCGAAGGTGCGGCCCTCTTCGCGATGGTCCCGCGCCGCGTCCTTCAGGTTGGGGTCGACCACCCAGTAGGGCTCGTTGTGGGTGAAGGCGCCGTTCAAGCTGGGCCAGCCCGCGCCGCGCAGCCCCAACTCCGCGCCGCCGAGGACCACAAGCGTGGTCACCAGCGAGAAGGAGAGGCGGGTGCGGAGCGGCGTGCCGGCCATCGCTCAGTTGCCGCCGCTCGCCGGGGAGATCTCGATCGAGCTGTGGTCTTCGATGCTGCCCTGCTTGAACCAGACATTGTCGAAGAAGGTGGTGTCGTTGATCCGGTAGGAGATCTCGCCGTTCTCCGGGGCCTCGAAGATGAAGCGCGCGCCCGCCGGCTTGATCAGCTCCACGCCTTCGGTGGAGACGAAGCGCAGGGTGAGGATGCCCACCGTGCAGCCCTCGACGTTGCAGGGGAACTCGCCGTTGCTGGAGGTCGAAGCCGCCGGGTCGCCGGCGACGGTGATCCACGGGCCCTTCTCGGTCACCCGGAACTTGTCTTTGGAGGAGCCGATGAGCACGACCTTGTCGCCCTTGCAGATGGGGAGCGGGCGCTGCCAGCCGGTGCCGATGTCGAGGTAGTCGAACATCGTGTAGTCGAGGTGGGCCACACACTCGCCGGCGGTGAGCTTGCCCGAGAGGGTGCGCAGCCACTCGCCCCAGGCGTCCGTCGAGCCGCCGGCGGCCACGGCCTTGCAGGCGTCGAGGTTCTGGCGAGAGACGCCCTCGATCGCCTCCGGCCGGCCGAGCAGCGTGTTCTCCACTGTCTCGACGGAGCTCTCGGAGAACTTCACGCCATCTTCGCGCTGGCCGCCCCACTGCTTGACCATCTCGGTGATCGCGGTGGCGCGGGCCTTGCGGCGGTCGCCCTCTTCGAGCTTGGCGTAGTCGGGCGGGTAGTAGCAGTCCATCTTCCACAGCTCTTCGCGGTGCCAGCCCACCGGCGGTGGCGGCGGCGGGCCCTTCTTCTTCTTGGCGAAGGCCGCGGGGCTGCAGAGGGCCAGGAGCAGGGCGGCGGAGATCAGGCGGAGCGGTGCGGCCATGGACAGGACCTCGGGGGGAGAGTGGGGTGGATTAGCTGATGCGGCGCCGCCTCGTCGAGGGGCCCGAACGCAAAACGGGGAAGCCCTGGTTGAGCTTCCCCGCCTCGCGAACGCGACCCTGGGGCCGGTTCAGATCTTGCCGACCAGCTGGAAGCCGATGACGAGCGCGTAGATGACCAGCGACTCGATGAGGGCGAGGCCGATGATCATCGGGGTGAAGAGCTTGTCGGCGGCGGCCGGGTTGCGGGCGATGCCCTCGAGGGCGGCGGTGGCAGCGCGGCCCTGGCCGATGGCGCCACCCGCGGCGGCGATACCGATGGCGAGACCGGCGGCGAGGCCGATGTAGCCCTTGTCCGAGCCACCGCCGTCCTGGGCGAAGGCGGAGCTGGAGACGAGGAACAGGGCGACCATGACCGGAAGGGTGCGGAGCAGCTTGGACTTCATGACTTCCTCCAGGATGTGTGGAAAAGCGGTTGAGGGGCTCGATTCGCTCAGTGTTTCTCTTCGTGAGCGACGGCGAGCGCGATGTAGACACCAGTGAGCAGCGTAAAGACGAAGGCCTGGACGAAGGACACGAAGATGCCCAGCCCCAGGAAGACGGAGGGCAGCACAACCGGGATGAGCTCGGTCATGATGCCGAAGACGGTGTGATCTCCGTTCATGTTGCCTGCGAGGCGCAGGGTGAGGGAGACCGGCCGGAAGATGAGGCCCGCCAGCTCGATGACGAACATCAAGGGACCCAGCCACCACACCGGACCGAACAGGTGCTTGATGTAATGGGTGCCATTGCGCATCAAGCCGGCGATGTTGAACACCAGGAAGACAACCACGGCCATGGCGGCGTTGTTGTTCACGTCATCGGTGGGCGGCAGCACACCCGGCAGCAGCGCCGAGAGGTTGCTGAACAGGATGTAAATGAACAGACCGCCGAAGAGCCAGAAGAAGGCCCCAGCGTCTTTCTTACCCATCACACCGGCCACCATGTTGTAGATGGAGGCCGTGTAGATCTCGAAGAAATTGCGGATGGTGAGGTGACCCTCAGGCACGAACTGCTGGGTGCCGCCCTGGGCCTGGAGCTTGGACAAGCCGCCGCGGGCCAC
Source organism: Alphaproteobacteria bacterium (assembly GCA_040376505.1). GTDB lineage: Bacteria > Myxococcota_A > UBA796 > UBA796 > UBA2385 > JBEIQK01. The sequence continues at coordinate 3,916 of JBEIQK010000540.1, forward strand.
CAGCGCCAGGACGATCAGCAGCAGGCAGACCGCCCAGGCCGTCAGCACGTCGCTGGTCTGGTCGTCCGACAGGTGCAGGGCGTGGGCCAGGGCCGAAAAGGGCTCGCCCAGGGCCATGAACCAGGAGTAATGGTAGGAGAAATGGTGCATCAGCACTCTCCAAGCTGGAGCCGGCGACCCAGGCCGAGGGCGGCGAGCAGAAGCACGGCGCCCACGACCGCCGAGCTGCCGATGAGCACGGCGCTGGCTGGGTAGATGCGGCAGAGGAAGTAGAGGGCCACGACCACGAGGCCGAACTTGGCGGCGTGGAGCAGGGCCGGGATCGTGGCGCTGGTGCCCGCCGCGGTGGCGGAGACGATCCGCCGCCCCAGCATCACCCAGCCCAGCCAGTTCAGCAGCATCAGGCCCGCCGAGGCCGCCACGCCGCCCGCCATCGCCACGCCGCCCAGGCCCGCGCTCACGCCCACCAGCGCGCCCATGAGGACGAGGGTGAGGAGGCTAAGGGTTCGGGGGTTGACGACCATCGGGCTCGGTAGGCGGCTTCAGGGTGCGGGTGAGGCGGATGAAGCCGAGGATGAGGGCGAGGAGGGAGAGGATCAGGGCCAGGAAGGGCGAGGAATCCAGGCGGGCATCCAGGTAGGAGCCCCCGGCGGCGCCGGCCGCGACGGTGATCGCGAGCTCGGTGACCGC
>JBEIQK010000411.1:0-5753 GCA_040376505.1 Alphaproteobacteria bacterium
GAAGACCCGGCCCTCTTTCGGCACCCTTTCTGCGTGCTGATCGGCGACGGCGCGCTGCCCGAGCTGTCGGCCGCCGGCGCCGAGCAGCTCGTGCGCTACCTCTCCTACGGCGGCTTCCTCGTCATCGACGACGCCACCGGCGCGGTGGACGGCCCCTTCGCCCGCTCGGTGCGCAAGCTCTGCGCCCGGCTCTTCCCCACCCGGCCCCTGGCGCCGCTGCCCGGCGATCACAGCCTCTACCGCTCCTTCTTCCTCATCGACCGGCCCTACGGCCGCCTCGCGGTCGCCCAGGAGCTGCACGGGGTCACCCTCGGGCCCGTCACGCCCTTGATCTACTGCCCAAACGACCTCTCCGGCGCGCTGGACCGCTCGGCCGACGGCCGCGACCGCTACGCGGTGGTGCCCGGCGGCGAGGATCAGCGGCGCGAGGCCGTCAAGCTCGGCATCAACCTCGTGTTGTACTCGCTCACCTCCAACTACAAGCATGATCAGGCCCATGTGGCCGAGCTCATGCGCGAGGGGCGACTGGAGTGATCGAGCTTCTGCTCGGCGGCCCCGTCAGCGCAGACGGCGCCCTGCGCTTCTCCACCCCCGAGCCCTGGATCGGCGCCGCCGCCTTTGTCGCGGTGGCCGCCTTTGCGCTGGTCGCCACCCATGGCGGCGCCGCCCGGCCGCGCCTGCGCGCGGTGGAGCTGCTGCTCTGGGCCCTGTCGCTGGGCCTGCTGGTCTTTGGCCTTTCGGGCCCCCAGTGGGTCGAGCCGGCCGGCCGGCCCGAACCCGGGCGCCTCGTGGTGCTGGTCGATGGCAGCGCCTCGATGGGGGTGGCCGGAGCGGGGGGCCCCCGCGCCGAGGCCGCCCTTCGGCGCCTCTCCGAGGTCACCAGCCTCGCCGAGGACGGCCCGGTCGATGTCTTCACCTTCTCCGATGAGCTGGTGAGCGGCGCCCCCGCTCGCTTCACCGGCCGGGGCACCGATCTGGGCGCCGCCCTGGCCGCCGTCGCCGACCGCTACCTCGGCCAGCAGCTCCGCGGCGTGGTGGTGATCACCGATGGCATCGACCGCGGCAGCCTCCGCCGCAGCCTGCGCGAGGCCGCCGAGGCCGGGCCCCTGTCGCCCACCCTGGCCCCCAGCCTGCCGGGGCCGCTCACCCTCCTCGCGGTGGGCGAGCCCGTCGGCGTCGCCGACACCGCCGTCGACGAGATCATCACCGGCGGCTTCGCCTTTCAGCGCACCCCCTTCACGCTCACGGCTCGCCTGCGGGGCGCCCCCGGGGCCACCCTGCCGGTCAGCCTGCTGCGCGAGGGCCGGCCGGTCAGCACCCGCCCGGTCACCCTCGACGAAGAGGGCCGCGGCGCCGCCGACTTCGCCATCACTCCCCGCGAGGTCGGGCGCGCCGCCTGGGAGGTCTCGGTGCCGGTGGCGGCGGGCGACCCCGTGCCCGGCAACAACAGCCACCAGGCCGTCATTCGGGTGGTGCGCGATCATGTGCGCGTCCTGCAGGTCTCCGGCAGCCCCAGCCCCGACACGCAGTTCATGCGCCTCTTCTTGAAGGGCGACCCCAGCGTCGACCTCGTCAGCTTCTTCATCCTGCGCACCCACGAAGACATGGGTGCGGGCTGGGGCACCGACGAGCTGTCGCTGATCCAGTTTCCCTATGAGCGCCTCTTCGCCGAAGATCTGAGCAGCTTCGATCTGGTCATCCTCCAGAACTTCGACTACGGGCCCTACTTCGAGGGGGCCGGCGACGAGCTCCTCGGCAACCTCGCCACCTACGTCACCGACGGCCACGCCCTGGTGATGACCGGCGGCGACCGCTCCTTTGACCTGGGCGACTACGCCAACACGCCGCTCGCCAGCGTGCTGCCCGTCAAGCTCGGCCTCGCCGGCGAGCTGGTCGACGAGGCCCCCTTCCGGCCGCTGCTCACCGACGCGGGCGCCGCCCACCCGATCACCCGCCTGGGGCCCAGCCCCGACGAGAGCCGCGCCGTCTGGGCCCGCCTGCCCGAGATGGACGGCATGAACCTCACCGCCGGCCTCGTGCCCGGGGCCGCCGCCCTCGCGGTGCACCCAAGCCGCCGCCTCGCCGATGGCAGCGCCGCCCCGGTGCTGGCCGTGCGCGAGGTGGGCAAGGGCCGCACGATGGCGCTGATGGTCGACGCCTCCTGGCGGTGGAGCTTCTCCGAGGCGGCGCTCGGCCGCGGCAACCAGGCCTACCTGCGCTTCTGGAAGGGCGCCCTGCGCTGGCTCGTCGCCGATCCCGACGATCAGCCCGTGGTGGTGAGCCCCGCCCAGGAGAACGTCATGCTCGGCGACGAGGTGCGCCTCGTCGTGCGGGTGCGCGACGCTGGCTACGGGCCGGTCGAGGGGGCCGAGGTCACCGGCGCCGTCTACACCCCCGACGGCGGCCAGACCCCCTTCGCCCTGGTCACCGATGGCGCCGGTGAGGCCCTCTTCAGCTTCCCCACCGCCCAGCGCGGCGCCCACCGGGTGAAGGTGGAGGGCCGCACCAGCCGCGGCCTGGAGGGCGGTCAGACCGTCTTCGCCGTCAGCGACCGCGACCCCGAGCTCGACGAGATCGCGCCCGACGCCGCCTTCCTCAGCACCCTGGCCCGCCTCTACGGCGACCGCGGGCGCTTTGTCGGGCCCGACGCAGCCGCCGACCCCCTCCTTGACGAGGTCGCCACCCGCCTCGTCGCCGAGCAGCGCCGGCTGCCTCTGCACAGCAGCCCCCTGCTCGGCCTGCTCATTGGCCTGCTGGCCAGCGGCGCCTGGTGGGCCCGCCGCCGTTCGGGCGGCCGCTAACGCTCAGGGCCGCTTGAGCGGCTTGCGCTGGCGGGTCCACTGCAGCAGGTCGTCGTCGTCGTTCTGGGCCGCTCCGGGCAGACCATAGGCCGAGGGAATGCGCACAAAGCGCACCTGGGCCTCGCGCCCGCGCACGAAGCGCGACTCCGCCCCGGAGAGGTCGATGCCGGCGGCCTGGGCGGTGGAGAGGCCCACGATGATCTCGCCCGGCAGGCCCAGCCCCTCCAGGCGGGCCGCCACGTTGACCGCGTCGCCGATGACCGTGTACTGCAGCCGGGCCTTGCCGCCGATGTTGCCGGCCGTCGCGCGCCCCGAATTGATGCCCACCACCAGCGCGAGGTAGGGCTTGCCCTGCCGCGAGCGGGACAGGCCCATGTTGAAGACCACCTCCTGCATCTCGCGGGCGCAGGCCAGGGCGAGGCTGCCGTGGTCGGGCTGATCGATGGGCGCGTTGAAGACCACCAGCAGCGCGTCGCCCAGGTAGTTGTCGATGGTGCCGCTGTGCTTCTGGGCCACATCCACCAGGGCGCCCAGGTAGGCGTCGAGCGTCTCCAGCACCACCTGCTCGGGCTCGTGCTCGGCGAGGTGGGTAAAGCCCGACAGGTCGGCGAAGAGGGCCGTCACGTCGCGCCGCTGGCTGCGCAGGCGGTCGGGCTGCTCGATCATCAGGCGCGAGACCTGGGGGCTGAAGTAGCGGCCCACCGCCTGGCGCAGCAGGAGCTGCTCTTGCTGCTGGCGCAGGGCCACCTCGGTGAGCTGGCGGGCGAGGCGCACGCCGCCCAGGGCCACCAACACCATCACCCACTGGGAGGCCACGAGGTTGATCATGCGCGGCGGGGTGACCTGCCCCTCGCCGAACTGTGCCAGCGCGATGAAGCCCAGGGTGGTCAACACCGCGGTGTAGAGCAGGGGGCCGCGAGCCCGGCGCAGGGAGTTGAAGGCGATGACGATGAGGTAGAGCGTGGGGATGGTCGACTGCACGCCGCCAGCGATGACCCCCACCACCGTCAGCGCGATGACGTCGATGGTGACGGCCACATAGGCCGCCCAGGGCTTGGGGCGGCTGCGGTGGTGTTGGAGCAGCGACAGGCCGGCGGTGAGGGCCATGACCCCGGCCACCACCACGCCCGGCACGCAGATGCGCGGGCTCTCCATGCCGGTCAGGCCGAGGGTGGCCATGATCACGAAGAAGATGGTGGCCCCGGCGAGGCGAAACTGCTCCACAAGGCGCTCGCTCTCAGGCAGGCCAGCGGGCAGCGCAGGGGTCGGGGGCGTCTCGGGCGCGGTCATCCTGGGCCCGCTTGTACACCCGGCGGCGGCCAATTGCCATGCCCCCAGACCCGGGTGTTAGCGGGGTGTCCATGAAGTGGACCTCCCGCCGGGCCCCGGCTCCAGGGCCTGCGGTGGCCCTCCCCCTCCTCGGCGCCACCCTGGGCCTCCTTGGGCTGTGGCGTGGCGGCGCGGGCGCCCTGGACGGCGGCGTGGCCGGGCGGGGCTGGGCCGAGGCCCTTGGCATGGCCTCCTTCGTCGCGCGGGGCGTCTGGGGCCTCTACGATCCGCGCGCCAGCTTGCTCCACGCCAGCGCGGTCGTCACCCTCGGTGAGGCCCTCGGCAGCTATGCCAACGCGGCCACGCTCCTCTCCATCGGCGGGCTGCTGATCGGGCTCTTCGCCGCCCTCTCCCTCGCCACCCGCCTCGGCGGGCCCCTGGCGGCCCTGCTGGTCGGCGGCAGCCTGTTCGCCGGGGCCCCGCTGGTCGACGCCGCCCACTTTACAGGCCCCGAGCCCCTCGCCGGCGGGCTGCTCCTCGCGGTCGTCGCCTTGCTTGGGGCCTCTCTGGAGCGGCCGCGGCCCGCTATCGCCGCGGCGGCCGGCCTCTGCGCCGCCCTGGCCCTGGCCCTCGACCTGCGCGCCGCCCTGCTCCTCCCCTTCGGCCTTGCCGCCCTGCTGGCCCCGCCGCGGGGGCCCGCGCGGCCCCTCTTCTCCGCCCTGGCCGAGGCCCTGGCCGCCCTGCGCGAGCGCCGCCAGAGCGCCCTGCTCCGCCGCCTTCACGCCGGCCGAGGCACCCCGGATGACTCGCCGAAGAGGCCGATGGCCGCGCGTCTTCAGGGGGTCGGCCGTCGTCTGGGGCCGGCGCTGTTGGGCCTGATGGGCGGCGGACTGCTGCTCCAAGCCCTGCCCAAGGGGCCGCCGGTGGAGGGCTTCTTCGCCACCGCGCGCCTGCTCAGCCTGCCAACCCTGCGCGCCGACCTGCTTCGCCTCGACGATCCTCGCCTCCACGCCGCCTGCGAGCGGCTCGCCAGCGAGGATTTCCTGCGGCCCGGCTTCCTGCTGGAGCCCTGTGCGGTGGCCCTCGCCCGCCAGAACCTCGGCCACCTGCTGCCGCCCTTCGTCAGCGGTGGCGGCGTCGCGGTCTTCGTGGGCCTCGTCCTCTGCCTGCTGCTGCCCCGGCCCACCCTGGCGCGGCGCGGCGGCCCCTTGCTGTGGAGCCTCGGCCTGGGCCTGCCGATGCTCGTCGGGGCGATGCTCCAGCCCTGGTCGGCCGGCGCGCTGGCGCTCTACGCCCCCTTCGCGTGCCTGCTGCTGCCCATCGGCCTCGGGCGCCTGCACCACCGCCTGGGCCTAGGCCTGGCACCGGCCACCCTCGTCAGCTTCGCGCTGATCGGCCTCTTCTGGGGGCCCCTGCGCGCCGGTGTCCAGGCCGACCCTCTCGACCCGGCCCCCGATCCCCAGGCCCGCGTCGCGCGGGTCGCGGCGGCGCTGCAAGAAGGAGGCCAGTACCTCGACTGCAGCGGCCAGGGGCTCAACTTCGCCTGGCTGCCCGCGCGGGTGGAGGAGGGCCCGCCCTTGCCGCTGGCCGGCCTGCCCCTCGACCTGCGCACCCAGGACCACTGCCAGCGCTGGATGACCGAGCCCCCCAAGGGCCCGGCCCTGGTCTCGGTGACGCCGCGCA
>JBEIQK010001020.1:0-1998 GCA_040376505.1 Alphaproteobacteria bacterium
CGGCCTGCACGTCGAAGACGCTGGTGCCGTCGGCATCCTCGGTGGACCAGGCATAGGACTGGCCGTTTAGGGCCACATCCGCCTCGCCCAGGCGGCTGCCATCGACGAAGAGGTAGGGGGTGGTGAGCAGGCCCGGATCGTCGGTCCAGCCAGAATAGAGGAAGAAGGCGACGTTCTGGCCGTCTTGAGCGCCGGGCGTGGCCCCCTCCACCCGCCCGCCGTAGACCAGCAAGGCCTCGGCGCAGCCACCCTCATTCCAGGCCGCGATGGCGGCCACGAGCGCCTCCTCGACCGCCCCCACATCGAGATCACCCGTCTCGGCGGCGAGGTGAACGGTCACCGGGAGGGCGGCCCACTGGGCGCCGGTGGTGTCATAGGCCAGGGCCGAGCCCAGCAGCAGGGCGATCATCGGGCATCCTCGCGCAGGCGCAGCGTCAGGCCCACGGTCAGCAGGTCGTTGTCGCGCTCGGCGCCGCCCGGCAGGCCCACCACATCCTCGCCCGGCGCCACGCCGGTGCCGGGCTCTCGGCTGAGGAAGTACTCGCCGTAGAGCGTGGCCCGGCCGCTCGGATCGCGGGCCGCGAGGCGGAGCGCGCCCAGCCAGCGCGGCGTGTCGCCGACGTCAAAGCCCACCACCCGCTCGCCGCGTAGGGCGAGGTGCAGGTCGCCGCCGGGCAGGGCCAGCACGCGGCTGCCGGCCTCGACGACAGAGGACCAGCGCGGATCGTCTCCTGCCGACGCTTCGTGCTGGGCGCCGCCGGAGACCTGCAGCGGCCCGGCGGTGAGGGTGAGATCGGCGGCCCAGAGGCGCTCCGACCCCAAGGCCTCGGACTGCAGATCGACGAGCCCGCCCGCGAGCTGCACCCGGAGCCCCTCTGAGAAGCCGTCGGTGCGGTCGGGCAGAGCGCCGAGGGGGTGCAGGCGCAGGCGGCCCCAGCGGTAGGGCGCGTCGGCGGTGGCCGTGGCGTAGGCGAGGCCGCCCTCCGCGGTGATGCGCTCGGGCAGGGCCAGGGCGAAGCCGGTGCCCCTCATGTGCAGGGGCAGGGCGAGGCGCGAGAGCATCGGCCGCAGGCTGAAGGTCTGGTCTTCGGCCTCCACGTCGCGGTCGCGCGAGAAGAGCAGGTCGCTCCGCCCCACCCACAGGCCGCCGATGCCCTTGCTGGAGACGAAGCCCACCCGGGCCTCGCTGGCCTCCAGGGCGCCGGCGTGAAAGAGCCCCTCCTCGACCCGCACCACCGCGAAGGTGGAGAGCGGACCCCGTGCGCCCACCTCGCCGACGAGGGGCACCACCCGCACACCTTCGCTGGCGACCGCGTCGCCCAGCAAGGTGGAAGCCTCGTCACCAACGAGCGGCATCGCTTGGGCGCCCAGCGTGAAGGCCCAGGACAGCGCGATCGGCGGCGGCCCGGCGGGTGGCTCCTCGGCGGTGGCGACGGCGACGGCCCAAAGCAGCATCACCCTAGTCGAGCCCCCCGTCGATCCGGCTCTCTTCGACGTAGTGGTAGGTGTAGATGTGGCCCGAGCCCATGGGCACGATGTCGTAGCCGACCATCAGCAAGCCCAGGCCGGCGTCGTCGACCTGCAAGCGCAGGCCCAGCAGGTAGCCGGCCCGGTGGGCGACCGCGGGATGCAGCCCGACCCCCAGCGGCGCGCCCATCGCCGAGAAGGCGCGGACCCAGCCCAGGCCGTCCACCGAGTAGAACTGGTCGGCCTGCGCGACCACCGCCGGCGCGATGGCCCAGTCACCCAACTCCGTCACCGTGAGCGCGCCGCTGGTGAGGTCGACCCAGGTGAGGAAGCCGCGCTCGCCGTCGCTCCAGGCCACCACGGCGGTGTCGCCCACCGCCGCCACCGAGGGCCGGCCGTCAAAGGCCATCTCGCTGGCCTCAATGGCGAAGCGGGCTTCTTCCTGCCCCTCTGCGCCAAGCTGCAGCAGGACGATGTCGCCGGCGAGGCCACCCACCGCCACCAGGGCGCCGTCGCCGTGGGGCGTGGACG
>JBEIQK010000687.1:0-3605 GCA_040376505.1 Alphaproteobacteria bacterium
CCTCACCAAGGCGGTGCTGCCGGGCATGAAGGCCCGCCACCGCGGGCAGATCGTGGTGGTCAGCAGCCTGCTGGGCCTCTTCGCCACGCCCCTGCGCTCGTCCTACGCCGCCTCCAAGCACGCCCTGCACGGCTTCTTCGACGCCCTGCGCGCCGAGCTGCATGGCGAGGGCATCGCGGTGACCCTGCTGTGCCCGGGCTATGTCCGCACCGAGATCTCCAAGAACGCCCTGTCGGGGGATGGCTCGGCCCACGCGGCCTTGGACGAGGGGGTGGCCCGCGGCGCCGATCCGGCCACGGTGGCCCGCCGGATGGCGGTGGCGATTGAGGGCGATCGGGCGGAGCTGGTGATGACCTGGGGCGGCGTGCTGGCGCGCTTTCTGCGCGCGACCTTCCCGGGCCTCTCCCGCTTCTTGATGCGGACCCTGCGGCCGACCTGACCCTACACAGAGGTGGTCCCGGTTTTGTGTCGGATCAGGGCCGCCCTGTCCAGGCCAGCGAGAGGGCCACCTGGGGCCCCACCCGCAGGGAGCCCTCGTCGTCATGGGCGTGGGCGGCGAGGTGCTCGACGATCGGCCAGCGCAGATCGAGCTGACCGGAGAGGTGCGGCCCCATGCGCAGCTCCAGCCCCGGATCGAGCAGCAGCGCCTGCCGCCCGCCCTGGGCCTCCCCCGACCAGGTCTCGGCCCCCTCCACGAGGCCCTCCACCGCGAGCTGCGCCACCGCGCCGCGATCGCCGAGGCGTCGGCTGGCGCCCAGGGCCACGGTTGCCGAGTGGGGCGCCCGAAAGCCCTCGGCGTTGGTGAAGGCCGACAGGCGCGCCGAGACGGTGGCCAGCGCACCCCAGGGCGCCGGTGGCCGCAGGGCCGCGCCGCCGAGCAGAAAGACCGGCCGCCCGGCCCCCAACTGGTTGTGTTCATGCCAGCGACCCGCCGCCGCCGCGGCGTAGGGATCGGCCTCGGTGCGGCCAAAGGGCAGGGTCAGTCCCCCTTCGCCCATCCACACCCCGGGCCCGCTCCGGCGCAAGGCGGCGAGGCGAAGCTCGCCGTCGGCCATGCCGCTCAGCAACTCGTCGCGGTGGTGGATGTCGCCATAGGGCGGATCATAGGGGGAACCGTCCAGGGTGCGGTAGTCCACCGCGACGTCGCGGCGCTCGGCGGGCAGAGAGGCGCTAAGCTGGAGACCGTGGCCGAGCCCCAGCCCCAAGCCCAACCGGGCCCGGCTGGTGCGCGTCTCGACGGCGTGGCGGTGGGCCGGGATCGTCTGGCTTGCGCAGGTGAGGGGATCGACATCTGGACAGACGGCGAGGTGGCCCGCCGCCACGGAGACCGTGGACAGACCCAGCTCCAGGCGGAGCTGGCCCGGCGATAAGGCCGGCTGACTGCGTGCGCCTCCAACCTGGAGGTTTGGATTCCCTCAACCGGGTCAGGCGAAGGCGGCCGAGACCAGGGCCAGGATCCACAGCAGGGAGGCGGTCATGGCGCGCCAGCCTTGGCCGCCGCGGCGAGGGCCTCGGTGAGCTCGGAGCCCTGGTAGACCACGCGGCCCTTCGGGTTCAGCACCACCACGAAGGGCAGGCCGGGGGCATAGGTGAGGTGCTGCTTCGAGACGGGGCTGGCGAAGCTCTCCACCGCGTTGTCGCCCGGCAGCAGCACGGCGCGAACCGCCAGTTGGGGGCGCGCCGCCAGGGCCGCGCTGAGCCCGGCGGCCATGACATGGCAGGGAGCGCACCATTGGGCGCCAAAGTCGAGGATGGTCACCTTGCCGGGCACGGCGGCCTGCTTGAGCGACACTTCTTCGCCTCGAGAGACCACCGCGAAGTCCAAGCCCGCCGCCGCCGCCCAGGGGTCCACCGCCGAGGCGCAGCGACCAGCCGGGTCGGGGGCGCCGGCCTTCATCTCCAGGGGGGCCAGCGCGGCATTGACCTGGGGGCCCACCTGTTGCCAGTCGCCCTCGTAGACGAAGCAGACAGAGCCCTGGGCTGGGTCGGCCACCACCCCATGGAGGGCTGGCAGGGCGGCCAGGGCGGCGACCGCTTTCGGCGCGCAGCAGTCGTCGAGGCCGTCAATCGGCAGCCGGATTGCAAAAAACAGGAAGGGGGTCCACATGGGGCGGCCTTAACGCCCTTCCGCTTCGGCGCCAGCTGGGGCCCGGCCTTCCAGCCCCAAGGCTCGGGCCCGGGCCCGCTCGCTGCGCTTGCGGTTGAGCTCGCAGCCATGGGCATCCAGGCCCTGGGCCCGCGCGGCGACGAGGGCCTCTCCCAGGCCACAGAAGGGCGCCAGAAGGAGGGTGGTGGCCGGCGAGAGGGCGCGGATGTTGGCGACCGCGAAGGCGGCAGCCCGCGGCCCCATCCCATGGCTCCAGGCCGGCTCGCCGGCGTCCACCAGCACATCGGGGGTCGAGCGCGCCGCCGGCAGCCGCGCGGCCACCGAAAATGCCATCAGGTGCGAGTAGCTCGGGCGGCCCATCATCAAGGTGCCGGGCGGCTTGCGGCAGACGATCTTGTGAAAGAGCAGGGTGGAGCCGGCCGCCTCGGCGGCGGCCATGACGATCATCGCCTTGCTCACCCAGCGATCTTCGATGCGCTTGTCGGTGTGCAGGAAGACGGCGAGCCCCTGCTCATCCACCGCGTCGAGACAGAGGCGGGCCGCCTGGGCGAAGAAGATCTGCCAGTCGGCGAGGGAGGCGCTGGTCTCCGCCATGTCGGGCAGGCCCACCAGCAGGCTGGCCCCAGGGGTGCGGCGCCGCTCGGCCAGCCAGCCGAGGGCGTCGCCATGGGTGACGTGAACGGTGGGCCTCATGGCGTCTCCAGGGTGAGGGCCATCTGGAAGGAGGAGCCGTGTCCGCCGGCCCGCAGCCCGTCCCATCGGGTTCGACCTTCCGACACAAAGCCGCAGCCCAGGTAGAGGGCCAGTGCGCGGTGGTTGTCCTCCCAGACCGCCAGCTCCAGGCGCCGGTTGCCCCGCGCCCGGGCCTCTTCGATCAGGTGCTTCAACAGCGCCCGACCGAGGCCCCGCCCCTGCCCGGCGGCGCACAAGGCCATGCCCAACGAGGCCACGCCGGGCACCCCCGTGGGGTGCAAACCGCCCATGCCCAGGGTCGCACCGTCCACCGTAATCACCCAGATGTGGTTGTCTGCCGGTGTGTTCTGGCTCCGTCGGCGGTAGTAGTCCTCGCTCGCATACGGCGACTGGAGCGTGCCCCAGACGCTGGCTGGCTCGGTGGAGAGCACCCGCACGGCCTCGGCGTCGTCATCGGTGGGGAGTCGCAAGGCGACCGCACCGGGGAGCGGCGGCTGCGGCGGCGGCCAGCTTGGGTGAGGCCCGGCGGGTCGCGGCGCAAAGCTCGGCCGCAGGCGCCCGAAGACGGCGTCGCTCCGACCCCCGGGCAGGCGCCCGGGTCTGTTCAGCTCGGCGACAAAGCCCAGGCCCGCCAGCCCGCCGAAGGCGGGGTGGTCGGTGGGCAGGCCGAGCTGCAGCCGGTCGATGGGCGACAGGTCGTCGACGAAGCGCACCGCCGCTTCGAGAAGGGGCAGCAGGGCGGCGTCGCGGCCGAGCAGGGTGAGGTTCGCGAGGTGCCGCAGGCGGATGCGGCGCGGGAACTGCA
>JBEIQK010000458.1:0-5335 GCA_040376505.1 Alphaproteobacteria bacterium
GGCATCTGCGTCGGTGTCCGCATCGGCGTCGGCGTCGGCGTCGGACTCATCGGAGCCGCCGTTGTTTTCCTTGTCACCGCAGGCCAGGGCCAGCGCAGCGAGAGCCATCCACGGGTAAAGCGCGCGCACCATTGTTGTCTCCTCCATCTCTTCGGATGCGAATCGTTCGCGAGGGTGTCCGGCGCAGCCGGACCAAAAACCACCGGGCCTGCCGCCGCCGCGTCTCAGTTGGTTGCTTTGAAATTGACAAAGACTGCGTAGCCCGGGAGGCTGCCGTAGGTCTTTTTGGGCCACTCGTGTGTGCCGCCGTCACTCACCTCGTACAGACCCACCGGAGCCTTGGGGATGATGAAGAAGGCGGTGGCGTCGGTGGCGGCGTTGAGGGTGCCGCCGGTGGTGAAGGTGCCGTCTGAGGCGTCGCCATCGCCATAGACCGCGCTGTAGAGCGAAGCGCCCGCGAAGATGGTGGCACCCGCCACGCCGACCCCCTGGGAGTCTTGCAGGTAGCCGGCGAGGAAGCCGTCCACACCGAGGTCACCGCCGTAGTCGGCGTCGGCGGTCCAGGTGTCGCGAAGGGTGGGAGACACCACCAACGCGGTCTGCCCGGTGAGGGCCCCGCCATCCCCGAGCCCTTGCAGCAGCTCGGGGCTGATGCCCGTGGCCGAGATCATCGACGCGTCGGTGGTTGAACCTGGACAGTCATCAATCACCAGGAAGGCGCCAATGGCCGGGGCCTCGGTGATGCCGGAGACCACAAAGCTGCCGTCGTCACACAGGGTGGAGGAGGCGAGGACCGTGGGTTCACCGCCGGTGATCGCCGGGGTGGGGTCGATGGCGGTGATGCACATCGGCTGCGCCACCGCATCCCAGGTGATGTTGGTGGCGAAGTCCACCGCCACGCCTTCGATGCGAAAGCCGGTGCCGTAGGTGGACTCATCGCCGCACTCCACCTGCTCCACCGGCGCGGTGTCCTCGACCACGCCGCCTTCGTACTCGATGTTTCGGCCCCAACAGCCCGCCGCGATCAGCGGCGCCGCCCCAAGCAGGACACGTGTGGCCAGGTGAGAGAGCGAGGAGCGGTGGGCACTCATGGAGGGACCTCGTCTGGGAGCGCCGAGTGTAACGCCTCGGCGGGACGATCGGGGGGCGATCTCGACGCGGAAACCGCGGCAGCGCGCGCCGTTACTCATCGCCTGCGTTACCTTCGCCCGCAACATCGGAGCCCTCCATGCCTGCTGGCCGCATCGCCCCCTCTCTGCTGCTCGCCGCCGCCCTGGCGCCCCTTCCCGCCCTGGCCGGCTCCATCTCGGCGCCTGGCTACCTGGGCGGGCCCGACTCGGGCGCCGCCACTCCCAACCCCGCGGCCGCGCACTACAATCCCGCGGCCCTCGGGGGCACGGCCCGCTTCGAGTACATGGTCGACACGCAGTTCGCCTTCATTCGGGTCGATCACACCGCCACCCGCAACGGCGGCATCGATCCCAACACGGGTGAGGCCTATGACGTGGCGCAGGCCCGGGTGCAGGTCCCGGTCGCCATCCTTGGCGCCTCCTACCAGGTGATCCCCAATAAGCTCACTTTCGGCCTCGCCGTCACCGACGCCTTCGTGGGCGGCGGCGACTACCGCTCGGGCGAGCCCGATCAAGAAGAGCCCTATGTCACGCCCGGCCGGTATTCGGGCGTCATGACCAAGGTCGTCACGTTCCATGTCGTCCCGGCGATGGCGGTGACCCCCGCCAAGGGCGTACACCTCGGCGGCGGCGTGAAGATCATCATGGACAGCATCGAGGCCATCCAGGCGGCCGACCCCCTGGGCACCGAGGGTGTTGACCCCGGAAACCCCGATGAGCCCTACGCCGCCGACAGCTACCTCCTCGGCGAGGCCTCGGGCACCCACCTGGGCTGGAACGCCGGCCTCTACGTCGACCGCTGGAAGAAGGCGCGCTTTGGCCTCTCCTACCATGACAACGGCGACTTCTCGGCCGAGGGCGAGGGTGCGGTCCACACGCCCGAGGTCATCGGCGGCGGCGACCCCGACGCCAACATCTCCTTCGACTTTCCCCTGCCCCAGGTGCTCTTCTTCTGGCTCAACTCCGACCTCACCAACAAGCTCACGGTGGGCGGAGGTGTGGAGTACCAGATGTGGAATTCCTGCTGCGGCGGCGAAGACGGCGACATCGTCATCGGGCTCACCAGCAAAGACGGCGACGCGATCGGCGAGGACTCCGAAGAAGACGGCGTCACGCTGATCATCGACGAGACCCAGTACTCCCCGCGCCGCCTGTGGAACTCGGCCAACTACGGGCTCAACGCCGGCTACAAGGTCAACGACAAGCTCTGGCTGGGCGGCCGCACCGGCTACAACCAGAACGCCGTGCCCGACTACGCGGTCAGCCCCACCAACCTCGACTTCGCCAACGTCGGCTTCATGGTGGCAGGCCGCTACAAGGTGGCCAAGAAGGTGGTGGTGGGCCTCTCCTACGCCAAGTTCTTCACCTTCGAGCGCGACATCACCGACTCGGCTTGGAACCTGCAAGACGGAAACACGCGCTTCAGTCCTGAGTACCCGTTTAAGGCCAGCACCAACGGCAACTACAAGAGCAAGGTCGACGTCGTGGGCGTGCGGATCGCCTCCGCCTTCTAAGCGAGGCCCAGGGCGGGCAGGAGCAGCAGCTCCGTCGCCCGCGCCCCCAGGGCGGCGGCCACCGGGATGGTCAGGTTGTCGTCGATGCGCCGCACGAAGAGCTCCACCAGGGCCGCGGGCAGCACCGCGCCCAGGGCCAGGATCGCGGCGACGGGCAGGCTGGCGACGCTGCCGCTGAGGAGCAGGGCGGCGATGCCCGCCACCAGGCCGGCCACGACAAAGGCGGCGCTGCCTTCGACCGAGCGCCCATTGACGATGCGGTGGCGGCCGAAGCGCCGGCCCACGAGGCCCGCCGCCGGGTCGGAGAAGCCGAGGATCGCCGCGCCCAGGTAGGCCGCCGGCCCCACGCCCCCGCTGATCACCATCGCTGCGGCGAGGCCCAGCGAGTACCAGCTCGACGAGGTGATGCGGTGCATCTCGTGGGGGTGGGCGATCAGGCGAAAGCGCGTGTTCATGAACTCGCGCAGGCGGGGGCTGACCCAGCGCCCCAGGTCGAGGCTCCACTGAAAGAGGACGAGCCCCACCACGGCGTACTCGGCGTAGCCCGAGGCGCAGACCAGCAAGGAGGCGACGCCTGAGCCCATGTGGGTGAGCGAGCGCGCGAGGTTGTGCGGGCGCACGCTGGGCACGTCGAGGTTGAAGGCGTGCAGGGCGCCGGCCAGCTCTTCGTAGGCCGGCACGAGGCGGGCGCGAAGCTCGGCCCAGGCGGCCCGGGCCCGCTCGGCCGGCAGGTCGAGGGGAGGCAGGGGCGAGGCGGTGGTGGCCGAGAGGTCAACGAGGCGCTGGCGCAGGGCCGCGAGCTCGGCGTTGACGGCCTCGGCGCGGGCCCGCTCCACCAGCGCTTCGAGCTGGGCCTGCAGGGCGGTGAGGCGGGCCCCCAGCTCGCGCGGCGCGGCGCGGCCCCACTGGGAGCGCTCCATCGAGCGGAGGAGCTGGTACAGCTCCTGGGCCAGATCGCGGCTGTCGCGGGCGAGGACCGGGCTCAACGCAGCGGGATCAGCAGACAGGGCGGTCATGAGGGGCCTCCTTGACGACAGACGCCGCCGTGACGTACCCCCGATGGGGCGCGCTCACCCCTGCGCGCGCCAGGATTCACGACAAATCCATGTCTGCTTTTGTCATCCCCCGCTTTTTTCACGACCCCACCATCACCTTCCTCAACCACGGCAGCTTTGGCTCCACGCCACAGCCCTTGTTGGAGGCCCAGAACGCGCTGCGCGCCCAGATGGAGGCCGAGCCCGTTCGCTTCATGATGCGCGAGCTGCCGGCCTTGTTGAACGAGGCCCGGCAGGCGGCGGCCACCTTCCTGGGGGGCGATCCGGCTGAGCTGGCCTTCGTCACCAACGCCACCACCGGCGTCAACGCCGTGCTGGCCAGCTTCCCCGATCTGGGGCCGGGCGACGAGCTCCTCACCACCTCCCACGTCTATGGGGCTGTCTGGCAGACCCTGCGCCACAAGGCTCGGCAGACCGGCTGCAGCCTCGTGATGGCGCCGATCCCCCTGCCGATCGCCGATCCGGGCCGCATCATCGAGGCCGTGGTGGGCGCGATGGGGCCGCGCACCCGCCTGCTGGTGCTCGACCAGATCACCAGCCCCACGGCGATGGTCTGGCCGGTCGAGCCGATCCTCGAAGCAGCCCGCGCCCGCGGCATCCCCGTGCTCCTCGACGGGGCCCACGCCCCCGGCCACATCCCGGTCGACCTCGGCGCCCTGCGGCCCGACTTCTGGGTGGGCAACCTGCACAAGTGGCTCTGCGCCCCCAAGGGCTGCGCGGTGCTGCACGTCGATCGCCGCCACCAGGGCTGGCTGCACAGCCCGTCGATCTCCCACCTCTACGAGGGCGGCCTGCACGCGGAGTTCGACTGGCCGGGCACCTTCGATCCCACCGCCTGGCTCTGCGCCCCGGCGGCGATCGCCCTGCACGAGGCCATGGGCGGCGCGCACCTGCGGGCGGCCCACTTCGCCCTGGCCCGCCAAGGGGCGGCGATCGTCGCGGGTGCCGTCGGCACCGCCCTCCCCATCGGGCACGACAGTCTTGTGGGGGCGATGGCGCTGATCTCGCTGCCCGCCGACCCGGCCCTGGCCCTGCGCATCAAGGACGCCCTGCTCGACCAGCACCACATCGAGGTGCCGATCATCGCCTGGGATGGCCACCTCTTCGTGCGCATCTCGGCCTTCTCGGCCTACAACCGGGTGGAGCACTACCAGCACCTCGCCGCCGCCCTGCCCCAGGTCCTGGCCGCCCTGTGAGCGCCCTGCGGGCCGAGCTGCTGCGTTTTGGGCGCGAAGACGGCGGGGTCGACCTCTACGATCCGCTGCTGGAGCGGATCATCCACCTTGCCCCCGGCGAAGAGCCGGTCGATCCGCTGCTCTTCGAGGGCCCCCTGGCCGAGCGCCTGCGCGCCCAGATCCACGCCCGCTTCGCCCGACCCTGGCCCGCCCTTCCGGCCGTGGAGGGGGGCCCCATCGAGGCCCTGGACGCGGTGCCCCGCCTGCACCCCCAGATCGCCGACCCCTGGCGGAGGCCCGAGCCCTGGCGCCGCCTGATCGAAGAGGGGCGCGCCGGCGGCCCGCTGCTGCGGCTGCCGGGGCTCCTCGGCGATGAGGCTGTGCGCGCGCTGATCGACGACCTTGAGCGCCTCGAGTGGCAGCGCCTCGACACCGCCGCGGTGCGGGCCCGCCGCGCTCCC
>JBEIQK010000638.1:0-3949 GCA_040376505.1 Alphaproteobacteria bacterium
ATCAGGCTCAGGCGCACGATGCCCTGCACCCGGTCGTCCTTGTCGCCCAGAAGCAGCTCACCGCCGACGGCGAGGTTGGGCTGGGTCTGCACGTCCACGCCCTGCTCGCCATCTTCGCGGTAGTAGTAGGCCCGATCGGTGTGAGCGCCGCCGCCGAGGACGAGGCCGATGCCGCCAGCCTGCGCATCGGCGCTGGCCAGACCAAGCGCGGTGACGAGGACGAAGGAGGAGAGGGCGCGGTGCATCGGGTTCCTCGAGCGGGGCCGGAGAGGGTTTCGCCTGACGGCGGGGGTGGTTGACGGTGTTGTAGCAAGGCGACCGGGGGCCCGGCAAGGCCTGCCGCGCAGGGCAGGCCGCCTTGGCGCAGATCAACCGCCGGTGTCGGATTCGCCCAGGACTTCGATCGTCAACCCATTGCTCTGACCATGGCCGTTGAACAGCTCGATGGTGGCGGCGCCGGCCGGCAGGGCGGGCATGTAGAAGGACGCAGACTCCACGCAGGTGCGTGTGCACAGCGCGTCGCAGTCGTCGCAGTCGATACAGTCCACGCAGTCGTTGGCGAGCTTGCAGCGATCACAGCTCTGGGCCTCACCCTCCGCGGCCTCGTCACAGCCGGCCCGGTCCACCGCCTCCAACGCGGCCCGGACACCCCCGACATAGATGGCGGTGTCGACGTCTTCGGTGAGGGGGCTGCCGGTGATCACCACCAGCTCGCCCGGCCTCGCCGCGACGGGCTCCACGGCGGTGAGGGCGATGTCACAGCGGATCGCCACGGGCACGCTGGTGTAGCTGCAGCCCACACACAGCAGCAGCAAGGCGAAGCGGTTCATCAAAAGTCACCTGTGAGGAGGTCTTCGGTGGTGTTCTGCCCCACTTCGCCGACGGAGCCGGAAGGGGCGGTCCCGGGTAGCATGGGCATCGCCCGGCCGCCCGTCGCCACCCGCCCGGTGCTCTCGTCCACGGGCACCATCTCCACGCCGGGGAGGGGCGCAAAGGCGCCGGCCTGACCCTTGGGGGCGGCCACCTTCATGAAATTCATCCACACCGGCAGCGAGATGTCTCCGCCAGTGAAGGAGACGCCCATGCTGCGGGGCTGGTCGTAGCCCATCCACACGGCGGCCATGATCTTGGGCGAGTAGCCGACAAACCAGGTGTCGTGGAAGTCGTTGGTGGTGCCGGTCTTGCCCGCCACCGGGATGCCCAGCGCGTTGGACTTGGCCGCGGTGCCGCCGGTCGCCACCTCGGTGAGGAGCCAGTGGCCGACCGCCGCGGTGCCGGCGTCCATCACCTGGGGCCAGCCGCCTTCGGGAGGCTTCCACTCTTCGATGATCGTGCCGTCCCGATCGCGCACCCGGTTGATCCAGTGCGGCTCGACGAGCTTCCCGTAGGTGGCGAAGGCGCTGTAGGCGCGGGTCAGCTCCACCATGGTGAGTGAGCTGGAGCCCAGTCCCACCGAGAGATCGCAGGATCGGCACCAGACCTTGCCTTTTTCGTCCTGGCGGGCGTCGGTGCAGCGGTCGCCGCTGGGGATGTCCTCCTGGGGCAGCCAGTCGCACATGCGCAGGTTGACGTCGCAGCTGTGGCACCAGCGTTGCCCGCCGATGTTCTGCTCTTCGTCCTGGCAGTAGACCTTGGCCGGACTGCCGTCGGGGGGCGTCTCCATCAGGTCGAGGTTGATCAGCGGGCAGCTCTCCGGCTCACAGTATTCGCACCAGGCCATGCCGCTGATCTTGGAGTCGGTGACGGCGCCCTTGCAGGTGCGGTCGGCCTCTTCGCGGGGGACATGGGTGCGGGAGCACTTGGGGCTCGGGTAGCCGATGCGCAGCTTGCGCCCGCCGAGGTCAAAGACTGGATCGAGGCCGACCTCATCGAGCACGCGGATGGTGCAGACGTTGCGCGACATCTGCAGGGCCCGGCGCAGCGTGATGTTGCCGAGGTAGTCCTCGCCGTAGTTCCCGGGCTTCCAGAGCTTTTGGCCGGTGGTGGCGTAGACGGTCGGCGCGTCTTGAACAATGCTCCCCGCGGTGAACTTGCGGGTCCCGATGGCCGCGGCGTAGACGATCGGCTTCAAGGTCGAGCCGACCTGCCGCTGGGCCTGGGTGGCGCGGTTGTACTCGGAGCCCTCGTAGTCGGTGCCGCCCACCATGGAGACCACAGCGCCGTCGGCGATGCGGTAGGCGAGCAAGGCGCCTTGCAGATCGGGCTTCTGGTAGAGGCGCGCGGCGGCGAAGGGGCCGGGCCCAGCGGCGCTGTAGCCCTTGAGGTTCTCCACCTCTTCGCTGTCCAGCGCCTCGACGCGCACCATCACGACGTCGCCGCGGGAGAGCGCCGCGCTCAGGTCGCCCAGCGAGCGCCCCTTGTAGCTGCGGTCAGGGTCGGGCTTGTAGGCCCAGGAGGTCCAGGACAAGGGGACGAGGGCCTGGTGCGCGCCGATCCCCACCACGGCGTGCTTGGCGGCGACGTCCACCACTACGCCTTCGTAGATGCGGTCTTTTTGCAAGGTGGAGGCCGTCGGCAGTGGCGCGTAGCCCCCTTGACCGGGCTCTCCGACCACGAGTGTGGCGCGGGCGTCCTCTTCGCGGAGCTTCTTCTCCTGGGTCTCGCGCCAGGCGGCGATCTCGCTGGGGTCGATCTGGCGCACCGGACCGCGCCAGCCGATGCGCCGATCGGCGTGCTCCACCCCCTCCACGAGGGAGGTCTGGGCGAGCTTTTGCAGGTCGAGGTTGCAGGTACTGTCGACGACGAGCCCGTCGTTGTAGACCTTCTCGAAGCCATAGGTGTCGACGAGGTAGCGGCGGATGTGCTCGGTGAAGTAGGGCGCCTGGAGCAGGAACTCGTTGGTTCGCTCGATGATGTTGACCGGCTCGGCGAGGGCGCGCTGCTCTTCGGTGGCGGTGATGTAGCCCTTGTCGCGGAGCTGCCCCAGGACGTACTCCTGACGCACCCGCGCCTTTTCCCAGGCCCGGTGGGGCGAGTACTCGCTGGGGCGCTGGGGCAGACCGGCGAGGATGGCCGCCTCGGAGAGGGTCAGCTCCTGGACGTGCTTGCCAAAGTAGGTGCGCGCCGCCGCCTCCACGCCATAGGCCCCGCTGCCCAGGTAGATCTGGTTCAGGTACAGATACAGAATGTGCTTCTTGTCAAAGGCCTCTTCAATGCGGTGAGAGAGGATGATCTCCTTGATCTTGCGCGCGTAGGTCTTTTCGTTGGTGAGCAGGAAGTTGCGCGCCACCTGCATGGTGATCGTCGACGCGCCCTGGGCCTTGCGCCCCTTGGCGAAGTTGCGCCCGACGGCCCGCAGGATGCCCTCGTAGTCGACGCCGCCGTGGTTCCAGAAGTTGGCGTCCTCTGACGCGATGAAGGCGTTCTGCACCGGGACGGGGATCTGCTCCAGGGGCACCACGTAGCGGCGCTTCTCGTAGATCTCGCCGAGCAGGCGACCCTGGTCGTCATAGACAACAGTGACGGTGGGGGGGCGGTACTGGCCGAGGGCCTCGACGGTGGGCAGCTCGCGCCCATAGTAGCCGAAAGCCCCGGCCAGCGCGCCCACGCCAGCGAGGGCACCCAGCATGCTCAGTACAAACAGACCGATGGCGGCCCGCAGGAGCCAGCTCTTTCGGCGCACCTTCGCCGGCGCGGGCGCCTTGGCGACCGGGGGCGGACGGACCGGAGGGGGGCTCTCCACCGCCGGGGTCGGCGGCTCCACCCGCGGTCGCATCGGCTCGGTGCGCATCGTCGGCTCGGGGCGCGGCGGAGCCTCCGTCTTGCGCGGCGGCATCGGCGCGGTGGCTTCGATCGGCTGCTCTCGCCGTCCAAGCCCGCCCTCGATCGGCGGCATGCCCATCGACACCGAGGTCACCTCATCGGCCCCCACCGCCGATCGACGGCTGAGGGACGAGGGATTGGGCACCGCGGGGGGCGGCGGCGGCGTCATCGCCGGCGCGGTGGGGCC
>JBEIQK010000370.1:0-6227 GCA_040376505.1 Alphaproteobacteria bacterium
CTGCCCTCGACATAGTCAGTGTAGCCCTCGTTGCGGCAGCCGCCGGTGCCATAGGCCCCAGTGCCCACGCGGTTGCCATTGTTGTCGAAGATGTTGCGGCCAACGATGACCTCGGGGATGCCGTCGGCGTCGAGGTCGGCGATGGAGGGGTAGGAGAACCAGTCGGTGCCGCCCGGGTCCACCGAGGCGGTCCACAGCTCGTTGCCCATGTTGTCGAGCACCACCACCTGGGCGGTGCTGTTGGTGGCCACGATCTCGGGGACGCCGTCGCCGTCGAGGTCGCCCACGGCGGTGCCGGAGGCGAAGTCCGACACGAGCGGGTTGATCCACTGAATGGCCCCGGTGGCGCCATTGACGGAGATCAGCCCCTGGTAGGTGTTGGTGGACCAGATGATGTCGGGGGTGTCGCCGTCGCCGATGACTCCGTCGCCATTGTCATCGTTCAGGTTGGCGGCCGAGGGCGGGCCATAGGCGTTGTACCCAGGGAGCTGCCACTCCACCACGGGGGTGAAGGTGCCGGGCGAGTAGGGCACGTCGCAGACCTCGTTGAGGGCCACGTCGATGGCGCCGGGGAGATCGAGGTCACAGCCATCGGTGGTGGTCTCGCCGCCGTCAACGCCGTCGGCCCCTTCGCCGCCGCCGCCGTCGGACTCGCCGCCGGTGGCGTCGGAGCCCTCGTCTTCGCCGGGCCGGCCGG
The DNA here is from genome assembly GCA_040376505.1 of Alphaproteobacteria bacterium. Lineage (GTDB taxonomy): Bacteria > Myxococcota_A > UBA796 > UBA796 > UBA2385 > JBEIQK01. Next base: position 698 of record JBEIQK010000370.1, read on the forward strand.
GCTTCTCAGACGTGACAAGGTCGTATTCAGAGCAGGCCACCGTCAAGGGCAGCACCAACCACAGGGCGCGCATCGGGACTCCGGAGCGGGGAGGCTGCCCCGCAGCGCCAGTGTAGCGGCTGCGAGGGCCGTCTGCCCTACACGCCGAGCATCCCCGCGGCGCGAACCTTCTGCCAGCGGCGCTCGAAGCGGCGCCACTCCCCGGGAAAGCTGGCTTCGGCCTGGGCGTAGAGCAGCGGCGTGGCGGCGCCCGGGCTGGCGGCCTCCACCAGGCCGGAGAGCCAGGCCAGCTCGGCCGGCTCCCCCTTGATCTCCACCTCTTGGTCGGCGCTGTGCAGCACCAGCACGCCATCACCGTCGAGCACGTCGCCGCCTGTCCAGATCAGGCGGTCATTGGGCTCCATCGAAGGCAGCTTGCCCGCGATGGCCCGGGCGATGCGCTCTCTTGGCTCCCGGCTGCGCGGCATCCGGTCGGGGAACCAGGTGTCGACCGGCTTTTCGAGCTCCTCTCCCTTCATCCAGGCCGAGAGCGCGGCGGCGAGGGGCTGATCGAAGAGGTCGTGATCGGCGCCGGTGGGGTCTTCGTGGGGGATGTCATTGCTGGCGAAGGTGCCACGCGGCGGGGTGAAGCGCACCGAGAAGTCGCGCGGGCGCTGGTAGACCGCCGAGTGGCGGGTGAGCACGAAGCGGTGCCAGAAGGCGCTGCTGAGCAGGTCGGCGGCGAACATCTGGCGCACCACCTCGGCGCTGTCCACGGTCTCCTGGGCGGTCTGGGTGGGAAAGCCGTACATCAGGTAGGCGTGAACCAGCACCCCGGCGCTGCGAAAGGCGTGGGCGGCCCGGGCCGCTTGCTCGATGGTGATGCCCTTGTCCATCAGCTTGAGCAGGCGGTCGCTGGCCACCTCCAGCCCGCCGGTGACGGCGATGAGGCCGGCGCTGGCGAGGAGGCGGCAGAGGTCGGGGGTCCAGGCCCGCTCAAAGCGGATGTTGCCCCAGAAGCTGACCGCGAGGTCGCGGCGCAGCACCTCGATGGCCAGATCGCGCAGGAGGCGCGGCGGCAGCGCCTCATCGACGAGGTGGAAGCCGGTCACGCCGGTCTCTTCGATCAGCCGCTCCATGTGGTCGACCAGGGCGCTCACCCGGGCCGGCTCGTAGCGGCGGATGTAGTCGAGCTGGATGTCGCAGAAGGCGCAGCGCTTCCAGTAGCAGCCATGGGCCACCGTGAGCTTGTTCCAGCGGGCCTCCGACCAGATGCGCTGGCCGGGCGACAGGGTGTCGATCACCTGCAGATAGCGGTCGAGGCGCAGATCGCCGTACCAGGGGGCCGGGTTGAAGGGCGGCGCCGGCGTCCCGGACTCGTGGTGCGCCTCGGCGGTGCGGGTGCGCAGCCGGGCGTCGGGCCCCCCTTGTTTCCAGCGCAGCAGGGCCGAGAGCGGGGCCTCACCGTCGTCGTAGCAGAGCGCGTCGATGTTCTCGAAGAGGCGCGGCTCGCTCACCTCGCGCAGCTCGGTGTTGACGTAGCCGCCTCCCATCACCACGTAGACCCCGGCCGCCTTGAGCCGCCGGCCGATCCGCAGGGCGCCGTAGAGCGTGCCGGGGAAGGGCACGGAGATCGCCGCCACATCGGGCTTGTCGAGGAGGAGGCTGTCCGTCAGCGCGTCGAGCCAGCCATCCAACAGCGTGCTGCCGGCGAGGCGCTCGGCCAGGGGATCGAAGGAGATCGGCCCCACAGCGAGGTGGTGCTGGTAGCGGGCGAGGCCGAAGCCCTCGTCGACGGTGGCGGTGACGAGGTCGGCCAGATCGGCGAGGTACAGCGTGCACAGGTAGCGGGCGGCGTCGAGCACGCCCATCGGCCCGAAGCGCTCGGTGTCGGCCGCTTCGAGCCGAGGCCCCAGGGGCAAAAAGGGCGTGTCGAGCACCCGGGTGGCGAGCGAGGGGTCGCGGCCCTGCAAAAAGCGGATGACGGCGTCGATCACGCCGAGGTGCCGCTGCTGCAGCGCCAGGAAGCGCCAGGCCTCGTCGGGCAGCTCGCCGGCCTCGGCCTTCTTCTCGACCTCGGCGAAGATGGCGCGCAGGCCCGCCTTGGAGAAGACCTGCAGCACCAGCTCGATGCCCAGGTCGCGCTGGGTGGTGTGGTGGCCCTCGTCGCGCAGGTGGCGCGCGAGGTAGGCGATGGAGGGGTAGGGCGTGTTGAGCTGCGTGAGCGGCGGCAGGACGAGGGCGACGCGCATCCTACTTGCCGGGTCGCATCGCCGAGAGCGCGGCCTTCAGCTCATCGCGGGGCAGATCGGTGAGGCCGCTGAACTCCTGGCCGCCCTTGAGCCACTCGCCGCCGTCGATGGTGACGACCTCGCCGGTGATGTAGGCGGCGCGCGGGGCCATCAGGTAGACGGCGAGATCGGCCAGCTCGGTAGGCTCGCCGAAGCGGCCGGCGGGGATTCGCTTGAGCGCCGCCTCTTCCATGCCGCCGGCCATCAGGCGCGAAAAGGCGCCCTCGGTGGGAAAGGGCCCCGGCGCGATGCCATTGCAGCGGATGCGGTAGGTGGCCCACTCCACGGCGAGGGAGCGGGTCATCGCCAGCACGCCGGCCTTGGCGGCGGCGCTGGGCATCACGAAGCCCGAGCCCATCCAGGCGTAGGTGGTGAGGATGTTGAGCACGCTGCCGCCGCTGTCACGGGCGATCCAGCGCCGGCCAAGCTCGGTGGTGCAGTGGAAGGTGCCATACAGCACGATCTGCACGACCGAGTTGAAGGCGTTGGGGGTGAGGTCCTCGCTGGCGCAGAGGAAGTTGCCCGCGGCGTTGTTGACGAGGCCCGTGAGCGGCCCCAACGCGGCCTCCAGCGCGTCTACGCCGGCCTTCACGCTGGCCGGGTCGCGCACGTCCATCTGCACCGCGGCGGCCTGCCCGCCGGCGGCCTCGATCTCGGCCACCACTTCCTGCAAGGGCGCGGCGCGGCGGCCGGAGATGCCGACCTTGGCGCCCAGGCTGGCCATGCGCAGGGCCATCGCCTTGCCCAGGCCGGTGCCGCCGCCGGTGATGAGGATGGACTGTCCGGCGAGCAGGTCGGCGGCGTACATGGGGGCTCCCAGAAAAAAGGTCGGCCGTCGTTAACGAGGGCCCTTCGCCATGGCACCCTCCCTCCCTGGAGTCCTGCAATGAGCCCGCGGCCCGACGGAAATCCGCGCACGCCTCGCTACAACGAGCTGTACGACCGCATCCTCCGCAAGGTCGACGAGGTGGCCTACCTGCCGCTGGTCGACCAGGTCGAGCCCGGCCAGCGCGAGGCCCTGGGCGCCTACGAGGCCTTGCTGCGCAGCCCCGACTTCTCGGCCGACGCGGCGCGGGCCCTGGTGCGGCGCCTCTCGGCCGAGGGGCGCATCGATCGGGTGGTGGCCCTCTCCTGCCTGCACGCCATCGAGGCCCACCCCCGGGTGAAGAACTACGCCGAGGCCGCCCGCCTCGTGGGCGAGCAGGAGGTGGCGGCGCTGCAACTTGGCGGCCCCGGCCTCTCGCGCAACCTCGCCAGCGTCGATCGGCACCGCGGCGTGCTCGCCTTCCTGCTCGGCAACTATGACGTGGCGCTGGACTACTTCAGCCGCACCTTTGAGCGCGAGCGCTCGGCCGGCAACCTGTCCAACGTGCTGGCCACCCTGATTCGCCTTGGCGAAGAAGAGGAGGCCCGCGAGCTCCTCGCCCAGGTGCGCGGCAGCCTGCCCCGACCGCTGGTGGCCTCCCTCCTCGACCTCATTCGTCTTGATCCTGACCTTGCTTTGCTTCGCACGGAGATTCACCCATGAGCGCCTTCCTCGCCCTGATCCTCGCCTGGCTCCAGTTGGGTCTCTTTGGTGGTGAAGGGCCCCGCCCGGCTCAGCACCTCGGCGGCGATTTCACGCCGGTGGCCCACGCGCCCACCCCTGCGCCCCCCAACAACCAGGGGGCCGCCGCGAGCCCCATCTACAACGGGATCTGAGCCATGAACGCTGGGCTGGAGGGCGAGGTCCGCGCCGCCGTGCGGTCCTTGCTGGCCGACCGTCACTCGGTCGAGGCGCGGGCGCTCTTTGTCACCCTGGCCGGCTACGTCGACCGTCGGGTGAGCTCTCTCATCGCCGGGCGCTGCGCCGATCTGATCGGGGCGGCCGAGGGGGAGGAGATCACAAGCGAGGTCCTGATGGACCTGATGGTGGGCGAGAGCGGGGCGCTCTCCAGCTTTCGCGGCAACACCATCGGCGAATTGTACGGCTTTGTGCGTGCCGTCACCGATCGGGCCGTCTGGCGCCGGGCGCGCAAGCGGCTGCGGGAGCGCACCCTGCTCGAAGGCGGGGCCGGCGAGAGCCTGCGGGCCTGGGGCAACCCGCCCCCGGCGGCCGACGAGGCGGTGGAGATGGTGGTGGAGAGCCCCTTCCAAGAGGCCGACGCCGCCTGGCTCTCCGAGCTGCTCCTTTCGGGCAGCCGCGCGGAGATGGCCCGTCGCAAGGGGGTGAGCCGCGCGGCGGTCACCCAGCGGGTCCAGCGCATCCGCGCGCGCATCGAGGCGATGGAGCCCGCCAGCCGCGCCGCGGCGGAGGCCTGGCTGCACCGAGAAGCCGAGGTCGCCCTGCAGCGGGGCCAGGCTGGCGAGCCCTAGGCGCTGGGCATAGGGTGCGCGCATGAAGGCACGCATCCCGACGGTGGTTCTGTCCCTCCTCCTGGCCTGCCAGGGCGCGGCCCCCGCTCCGAGCCTGGAGCGCCTTGAAGACAGCGGCGCCAGCGCGCCCCTCGATCCCTGGGTGCCCGACGACGAAGCGCCCAGCGGGCCGCCTCTGCAGCCCACCGCGGACTGCGGCTACGCGGGCGTCGGCGAGGACGAAGCCGCGGCCCTGCGCCTCGCCCGGTGCGTGCGGCTGAGCCCCGAGCCGGGCGAAGACTGGCTGGCCTCCAACGACACCGGCGACACCGCCGGCGGCCCGCCAGTCTTCTCGGCCGCCCCGCCGCCGCCGCCCTGCGGCTTCGCCAACCTGATTGGCGCGGCCCGCCTCGGGCAGGGGGCCGCGCCGCTGGTGCTCTACTGCGACGCCGACCTCGAAGGGGGCTTGCGCGTCGCCCAGGTCGACGTGGAGGCGGGTGGCGTGCGCACCCACCGCCTGCAAGAAGGCCAGTGCCTCTCCGAGCTCGACACCGGCAGCCTCGTGCTGGGCGCGTCGGGCGGGCGGGCCACCTGGGCGACCCTCGATGTCCGCGTCGACGAGGGCGAGGAGATCGATCCCGGCTTGCTCACCGTCGCGCTGGACGCGGAAGGCGCGCCGGTGGGGCCGGTGGAGCGGGTGCTCTTTCCCGGCACGCCGCGGGCGGTCGACCAGCCAGGCCCCGACGTCGGCTTCCTGCTCGTCGAAGACGAAGATCAGCGGCTCTACAGCCTCCCCGTTGACGAAGCGGGGGCGGCGACCGGCGAGCCCCGCGCCCTGGCCGAGGCGGTGCGGGCGCTTTCGTCCACGCCCCACGGCGACGGCGCCTTGGTGGCGGTGGGCGGCCTCGCCGGAGACATCGTCCTGC
>JBEIQK010000505.1:0-4884 GCA_040376505.1 Alphaproteobacteria bacterium
CTTGGTGGTGTAGAAGGGGTCGAAGACATAGCTCAGGCGGTCGGCGGCGATGCCGATGCCATTGTCGATGACCCGCACCCACACGGCCTCCTCGCGGCGCCCCCCCTCAACGCGCACCCGGCCGCCGTCGATGCCGTGGCGCTCAACCACCGCCTCGATGGCGTTCTTCAGCAGGTTGACGAAGACCTGCTGCAGCTCGGTGGGGCGCCCCATCACCACGAGGCCCTCGGCCAGATCGATCTGGACCGGCACCTTGCGGCCAGGCCCCGCCCGCTCGACGAGGCGCAGGGCGTCGGCCAGGGCCCGACGGAGGTCGACCGGCTCGGAGCCATCGGCCTCGGTGGACCGGGAGTAGCCGGAGAGATCCTGCACGATGGCCCGGATGGCCTTGCTGTAGCTGATGATCTCGCTGGCATGGCCGTGAATGGTGGCCAGATCCTGCTCATCCACGATGGCCTCGGAGAGGCCGAGCACGCCGAAGAGGGGGCTTGAGATCTCATGCGCGACACCGGCGGCGAGGGTGCCGATGCCCGCGAGCTTCTCGGACTGGATGAGCTCGGCGCGCAGCTCCCGGGCCTCTTCCAGGGCGGCGCTGAGCGCTTCGTTCTGGCGGCGCAGGTCTTCGACGAGGCGCAGGTTCTCCCGCGCCATGGCCTGCTTCTCGGCCGCCCGCTTGACCTTTCGGCGAATGTCAAAGATGTCGCCGATCGGCTTCAGCACATAGTCAAAGACCTCCAGCTCGAGGGCCCGGATGGCCGTGTCGAGGGAGCCGTAGCCGGTGACGACGATGACCTCGGCCTGGGGGTCGCGGGCCCGCACCACCCGTGCCAGCTCCAGGCCGTTGGTGTCGGGCAGGTTCTTGTCGGTGAGCAGAAGGTCGCAGCCATGCTCCTCGATCAGGGCCAGCGCCGCCTTGCCGGTGGCGGCCGTCAAGAGCCTGTAGGGCTCTTCTTCCAGCACGGCCTGAAAGATTTGCAGGATGACGGGCTCGTCATCGACGGCGATCAGCACCGGACGCGGGTCCTGGCGGAGCGAGGGCACCGGGGATCGGTTCGTCACAAGCTGTCTCCCTGCCTGGCCGGTCAGGGTACCACGTTTGCGCCCTGGCCAATGCTGACTAAACTTTGCCGCGGCGCCGAACCGATGGAGGGAGTAGTAGACCAGCGATCCTCCCTGTGGAGGGCCGCGGTGCTCGCCCCCGCTTGACCCCGGCCCTCTTGGAGAATGCTGATGCGCGCTGCCCCTTTCCTCTCGATGCTTGCCCTCCCCTTGCTCTTCGGCTGCCCCAAGCAGGGGGGCGGCAGCGGCTCTGACGCCCACGTCGCCGGCGTGATGAGCGAGAAGCTCAACCAGGAGGGCGTCACCGAGCAGGCGGTTGACATCAACGGCGACGGCAAGGCCGACGTGATCAACTTCATGCGCGACCGCAGCGAAGGCCCGCGTCAGATCGTCGCCCGCGACTCTGATGTCAACTGGGACGGTCGCTTCGATGTCCGCTCCACCTTCTCCGAGCAGACGGGGCAGCTCGAGCGCGAAGAGATGGACGGCGACTTCGACGGTCGGGTCGACTGGATCGACCACTACCAGGGCGGGCGCCGGGTGCTGTCGGAGGTCGACGCCGACAACGACGGCAAGATGGACCTCTTCAAGATCTTCGAGAACGGCAAGCTCCGCCGCAAAGAGCGCGACACCAACGCCGATGGCAAGATCGACTTCTGGGAGTACCTCGACGAGAGCGGCAACGTTGTCAAGGTCGGCCGTGATGTCGATGGCGACGGCGTGATGGACGTTCGCAACGATTAGTCGGTGACCAGCGCCCGCGCCCACTGGGCCGGGTCCTGCGGCGGCGGCACGCCCAACACCCGCAGGGGGCCGGCGTCGCCGCGCAGCTCGCGGGGGTCTGCGCTGCGAAACCGCCCGGGCTCCACCGACACGGCGGGCAGGCTGCCCCCGTTCATCCAGCGCAGCCACTGGTCGAGGCGGTGGGCCTCCCCGCTGCAGAGGTTGACCGTCGCCCCGGGCGGCGCCGCCTTTGCGATCTGCAGGATGCCCAGCACGGCGTCGGCGACATCGAGGAAGTCGCGCGCCAGGGAGAGGTCGCCCACGGGGATGGGCAGCGCGCCGCTGCGCAAGGCGGCAGCCCAGTCGGCCAGCGCGTAGCCGGGCCTCTGCCCGCGGCCGGCGATGTGAAAAGGGCGCACCACCACGGCATTGGGGTGACGACGGGCCTCCTCTTCGCCCCGCGCCTTGGAGGTGGCGTAGGCGCCCTGAGGCCGCAGGGGGTGATCGACCGTGACGGGAAGCGCGGTCGGATTTCCGTACACATGGACGGTGCTGATGTGGACGAGGCGCCCCCCGCCGCCGAGGGCCTCGACCAGGGCGCGGGTGCCGCCGACATGCAGCGCGACGGCGCCTTCGGGGTCGGCGGCGCAGGCGGCCGGCGAGGCCATCGCGGCGAGGTGGAGGACGAGGTCGGGGGGATCGCGCTCCAGGAGGTGCCGGAGGCCCGCGGGCCGGCGCAGGTCCACGGCGAGGGCCCCCTCCCCTCCCCTCCCCAGGCCGCTCACCCGCTGCCCGCGGGCCTGGAGGGCGGCGACGAGGTGCCGGCCGACGAAGCCGCCGGCGCCGGTCACCAGGACGTGGGACATGGGCCCTGGGCGAGGCGGTCGACCTCGGCGCGCACCATCCGCTCGACGAGGCCGGCGAAGTCCAGGGTCGGCTGCCAGCCCAGGCCGGCCCTCGCCCGCGCTGGATCGCCGCGCAGCTCGGGGATCTCGGCCGGGCGCAGCAAGGCAGGGTCTTCTACGACGTGGTCGCGCCAGTCGAGGCCGACGGCGGCATAGGCCAGCGCGGCGAAGTCGCGCACCCGGTGCGAGACCCCCGAGCTGATGATGTAGTCGGTGGGCTCCTTCTGGCAGAGCATGGCGTGAATCGCCCGGGTGTAGTCGCCGGCGAAGCCCCAGTCGCGCCGCACATCGAGGGCGCCCAGCCGCAGGGGCGCTCGGTCGCCGGCGGCGGCCCGCGCGGCGCCGATGGCGATCTTGCGGGTGACGAATTCTTCGCCCCGCCGCTCGCTCTCGTGGTTGAAGAGCACGCCGCTGACCGCGAAGAGCCCGTAGCTCTCGCGGTAGTTGATGGTGAGGTGGTGGGCGTAGACCTTGGCCACCCCATAGGGCGAGCGCGGGTGAAAGGGGGTGGCCTCGGTCTGCGGGGTCTGCGCGGCGAGGCCGAACATCTCGGAGCTGCTGGCCTGGTAGAAGCGGGCCTCGGGCCAGACAAGGCGGAGGGCCTCGAGCATTCGCGCCGTGCCCAGCGCCGTGACCTCGCCGGTGAGCAGGGGCTGCCGCCAGGAGGTGGGTACGAAGCTCTGGGCGGCGAGGTGGTAGACGTGGTCGGGCCGGCTGAGGCGCAAGGCCTCGCAGAGGCTGCCCTGATCGAGCAAATCGGCCTCCATCAGCTCGATGCGCCCGCGCAGGTGGGCGATGCGCCACAGGTTGGGGCTGGCCGAGCGCCGGTGGAGGCCCACCACGCGCCAGCCATCTCCCACGAGCTGCTCAGCCAGAAAGCTGCCGTCCTGACCGGTGATGCCGGTGATGAGGGCCGTCGGCATTCAGTCCACGTCGACCGTGAGGGTGTCGAGGGGCACGTCCACCCCCTCGATGTACCAGGAGATCGTGTAGGAGCCGCGGGCGACGTCGGTGAAGATCACGGTGGGCACGAAGCAGGTCTCGCAGGTCTCGCCGCCGGCTTCGCTCAGCCAGTGCTCGTAGATCTCGATGGTGCCGCCGTCCTGGCTCACCTCGGGCTCAAACTCCCCATCGCAGGGGGCCGTCGACCCGTCGCGGGTGATGTGCAGGTCGCCGTCGATCGGCTCGGCTGCCACGGTGCTCTCGGGGGGATCAGCCGGATCGTAGTCGGTGCAGCCCGGGGCGTCGGTGGTGTAGGTCAAGGCCTTGGTGCAGGCGGCGAGGCCGAGGATGGGCAGCAGGCGGAGCATGGGAGCCTCGCGGTTCAGGTGAGATCGTCGAGCCCGACTAGGGGCAGCCGGTCGAGGAGCAGGCGCAGGGCCTGACCATGGGCGCGGTCCATCACCAAGATTGCATCGGGCGTGTCCACCACCACAAGGTCGCGCACCCCCAATAGTGCGACCGTCTTGTTCGGCGCGTAGACCACGTTGCCCTGGGACTCGCGGGCCACTACCGCCCGCGCGAGGCCGCGGCCCCCTTCGACCACCGGCAGCAGCGCCGCCGCCGACTCCCAGGTGCCGACGTCCGACCAGCCGAGCTCGCAGGGCACGGTGAAGAGGTGCCGGCTGTGCTCGAGCACGCCGTAGTCGATGCTGGTGGCCTCCATCCCCTCCCAAAGCTCGGCGATGCGGTCTGGCCGGCGCTGCAGCTCCTCGATGGCTTCGGCGACCCCGGGCAGGTGGACGCGGAAGGCGTCGCGCAGGGCATCGACCCCAAAGACGAAGATGCCGGCGTTCCAGAGGGCCGACCCCTCGCGAAAGAGGCGCTCGGCCACCGCGGCGGGGGGCTTCTCGATGAAGCGCTCGACCATGCGCAGCTCGTGCGACTCCCAGCGGCCCACGAAAGAGCCGGGGGCGAGGTAGCCAAAGCCGGTCTCGGCCCGGGTGGGGCGCACGCCGATGGTGATGAGGGCGTTGGTCTGCCGGGCGCAGGCCGCCGCCGCCGAGAGCACCGATCGCAGCTCGGCCTCGGCCCCCACCTCGTGATCGGCCGGCAATACGGCCATCACCGCCGAGCCGCCGCCCCGGCGCGCCACCTCCACCGCGCCAAGGGCGATGCTGGGCGCGGTGTTGCGCGGCGAGGGCTCGACGAGGATGTTGGCGGCGGGCAGATCGGGGAGCTGCTGGCGCACGAGGGC
>JBEIQK010000484.1:0-5032 GCA_040376505.1 Alphaproteobacteria bacterium
CGGAACCCCGCTGCCCATCGGCCTCCGCGAGGGCCTGAGCCCCGCGCCGGCCCCCTACCGCGCCCAGCTCAGCGTCTCGGGCGGCGCCGCGGCGGCCCAGTTTGTGCTTCGCCTCTGCGATCCGCAGCAGGTCTGCCTCAGCCACGAGGCCAGCGCCACATCGGCCGATCCCACCGCCGCCGCCGCCGCCCTGCTCCGCGCCGCCGCCGACCAGCTCGGCCGCCACGCCACCCCCGCCACCGAGGCGGCCTGGGGCCGCCCCCTCTCCGCCGACCCCTACGCCGTCCTGCTGCTCGGCCGCGCCGCCGCCGCGCTCTATGGCAGCTACCCCGCCGCCGAGGCCGAAGACATCGGCCACAGCCCGCGCGACCCCATCCAGCGCGCCGCCATCGTCGACCCCAGCATGGACGAGGCCTGGTGGGTGGTGAGCCGCCAGGCCAGCGCCCTCGAAGACTGGCCCCGGGCGCGCATCGCCGCCGATCGCGGCCTCAGCGCCGAGCCAACCCGCCTCGCCCTGCTGGCCGACCGGGCCGCGATCCTCCATCGCATCGGCCAGGCCGACGAGGCCGCCGTCGCCTACGAAGGTGCCCTGGCCGCAGCGCCCCGCGATCCACGCCTGCTCCGCCCCGCCGCCGCCGCCGCCCTGGCCGCTGGCGACGCCGAGAAGGCCGACGCCACCCTCGCCCTGCTCAGCCCCACCCTCGCCGACGTCGACCCCGCCGTGGCCGCCCTGCGCGTGGCCATCGCCGACGCCAGCGGCCCGGCCTCCGACGCGCTGTTGGAGGCCTGGCAAACCGTCGACCCCACCAACCCCCAGCCCATCCGCCGGCGCATCATGGCCCGGGTGCGGGCGCGCGCCTACGCCGAGGCCCTGCCCTTCACCGCCGAGCTGGCCGTACGGGGCGCCGCCGCGGAGTCCCGGGCCGTTGAGTCGGGCCTCGCCCTGGCCACCGGCGACCTGCGCCGCGCCGCCACCGCCCTCGACGCCCTTGGCGACCCCACCGCCGCCCAGAAGGTGCGCGCCCGCGAGCTCCTCCCCCGCTCGCCCAGCGCCGCCGCGGCTCTGCTGGGTTCGAGCGCCGACCGACCTGGACAGATCGCCCTGGGCCACGCCCTGCTCCAGGATGGCGATCCCAGCGGGGCACGCGCGGCGGTGGCCCCGGTGCTGGCCGCCCGCCCCGACGATCCCGACGCGCTGGCGGTCGAGGTGCTGGCCCTGCGGGCCCTGGGCGAGTCCGAAGCGGCAGCCGATGCCCTGGCCCGCCTGCGCTGGGCCGATCCGCAGCTCGCGATCTGACGCGACAGCCACCCGGATCAACCGACCGCCGCGCATCCCCAGGAACAGACAGAGCCTAGCCTTCGCGCGCCTCGAACCGGGGCCCCCTTCAGCCCGGCGGCGCCTCTACCTCCCAAAGCACCCAGCCCGCCTGCTCCTGCCGCCGCACCACCCGCGAATTCGTCGGCAGGGCCGCCTTCAGCGCAGGCTCGGCTGCCGCGACAAAGCCCGCCAGCACCAGCCGGCCGCTCGGTCCCAGAAGGCCCACCAGGGCGGGCAGCAGCGGGAGCAGCGCGTGCAAGGGCAGGTTCGCCAGCACCCCGTCGAAGGGCCCGGCTGGCAGCTCCACGCCCAGGTCTACGCTCAGGCCATGGGCCCCAAAGGCCCGACCGGCCGCCGCCCGCGCCGCCGGGTCCAGCTCGGTGGCGGCGAGGGGCCCGGCCCCGCGCAGAGCCGCCAGGATCAGCAGCAGGCCGGTGCCGGTCCCCACATCGAGGAGCGAGCCCGTGAGGGAAGCAGCCCCCTCGATCCAGTCCACACAGAGGGCTGTGCTGGGGTGCGCCCCATCGCCAAAGGCCGCGCCGGCCTCGATCCAGAGGGGGGTCCGTCCCGGCAAGGGCTCCACCCCCGGCGGGGTCCAGCAGGCGGTCTGCCCGATCGGCAAGGCCTCAGCGACGGTCCAGTCGGCCGGGTTCACTACGCGCTGCGCCAGCGTCGCCTCGGGGCCCAAGGCCGCCGCCACGGCCGCGGGCGACAGCGGCTCCTCCAGCCACAAGCGCACCCGCACCGCGTCGAGCAAGCCCGTGTCTGCATCTTCGAGGGCATAGCCCCAAACCCCCTGGTCGCGGGCGAAGGCCTCGGCCTGGGGGCCCAAGGCCGGAGGCACCGTCAGGGTCGCTTCAATCATTCCCAGCTCCTTCGCCGCGGTGTATCCTGCGGCCATGCACCTCCTGCTGCTCCTCCTCGCCTGCGCCCGCCCCACGAGCCCCGACAAGGTCGGCTCCGCCGATGACAGCGGCGAGAGCACCGCGCCCGACGACACCGGCGACGGCCTGCCCCCGCGGAGCTGCGCGGCGCCGCGCCTGAGCCTGGTGCAGGACTTTCCCTTTGAGGTGCTGCCGCAGATCTACGACCACCGCCACACCCAGCAGGGCGTGGCCATCGGCGACATCGACGGCGACGGCTGGCTCGACGCCATCCTGGCCTATGGCGGCGGCTCGGCAGGCTTTCGCAACAATGGCGCCGGCGACCTGCTCTACGATCCGCAGATCGACGTCGATGGCGGGCCCCTGCCCTCGGGCCAAGGGGCCGCCCTGGCCGACCTCGATGGCGACGGCGACCTCGACCTCTACCTCGGCCGCGACCGCGGCTGGCCCGCCCAGATCCTCACCAACGACGGCCTGGGGCACTTCACCGCCGCCACCCTGCCCGGCACCGAGACCGCCACGATGACCGGCTCCTTCGCCGACCTCGACGGCGACCTGGATCTGGATCTGTTTGTCTCGGCCACCGTCACCGACTCCGACGGCGCCTCCGTGGCCGACGGCACCGTCACCACCGGCGACGGCGACCAGCTCCTCTTCCAGAACAACGACGGCAGCTTCACCAACGAGACCCACCGCGCGCCGGCCGAGGACATGTTTGGCTGGACCTTTCAGGGCTCGCCGATCGACTACGATCAAGACGGCGACCTCGATCTGTACCTCGCCCACGACTGGGGCTTCTACATCCAACCCAATCGGATGCTCCAGAACGACGGCACCGGCACCTTCACCCGCGACCCCGACTGCGAGTGCGAGCTGGTGCAGTACGCGATGGGGGCCGCCGTGGGCGACGCCAACGAAGACAGCCTGCCCGATCTGTACATGACCGACATCGGCGGCCCCAATCTCCTGATCAACATCGGCGAGGGGCGCTTCGCCGACGCCACCCTGGCGCTCGGCGCCGCCGTCGCGGCCGACAGCACCAGCCTCACCTCCTGGGGCGCCTCCTTCCTCGACCTCGACCAGGACAGCCGCATGGATCTGGCCATGGTCTTCGGTCAGCTCGGCCAGCCCGAGCTCGTCGGCGATGTCACCGGCACCGAGGGCATGACCGACGGGGATCAGCAGTACGATGTGGTGCTGCTCGGCCAGCCCGACGGCGGCTTCGCCCAGACCGACGTGGGCTTCACCGATGGCGCCAAGAAGCGAGCCCTGGCGGTGGGAGACTTCGACCGCGACGGGCTGCCCGACATCCTCACCGCCGGAAAATACTTCATGCGCCACTGGCGCACCGAGGGCGGCTGCGGGCCGGGCGTGCGGGTGCTCCTGCGCGGAATGGGGCGCAACGCCCAGGCCATCGGCGCCAAGGTCGAGGCGGACATCGGCGACCGCACCATCACCCAGTGGATGCTCCCGTCGACCACCTTCTCCCAGAACGCGCCCGAACTGTACTTCGGCGTCGGCGAAGCCCACCAGATCGACGCCTTCCGCGTGACCTGGCCCGACGGCAGCACCAGCACCGAGGCCGGCGCCGAGCCCGGCGAGACGATCGAGCTGCGCTGGGGCGCGCCTTAGGGCAGCGTCACGTCGACCCGGGCGCCCGGCGAGAGGGGCGGCAGCGTCACCTCGCTGCCGTCGGGGGCCCGAAGCGACACAGACTCTGCCGAGGGATAGCCGCCAAAGCCCAGGTACAGCTCGTCGGCGTTGGAGGAGGCCGCGGTGCTGGGCAGAAACCACTGGCGCTGGCTCACCCCGCCGATGGTGGCGTCGAGCTGCGCGCCGACGAGGTTCTCGCCAAAGAGCCGCAGGGTGGCGCCGGGCGGGCAGCCGCCCACCGTTCGCCACTGCCGCACAAAATACTTGCCCACGGTGACCAGATCCGGCCGCCCGTCGCGGTCGAGGTCTCCCGCCGCGAAGGCCCGCGTGCGCGAGCCATCCTGGAAGCCCGGCACCGCCGCCCGCGAGAAGCGCCCGGCCCCGTCGGAGAGGAGGATCTGATCGGGCTGGTACTCGCCGTCGACCCCCTCGGTGCCCGCCGAGTCGAAGTTCTGACCGCTCTGGCCAAAGGTGACGATCAGGTCTTGATCGCGGTCGCCGTCGATGTCGAGAAAGCCGGTGCCCCAACTCACCATCTGGTGCTCGGCCGCCGGGATCTCGGCGCCGGTGGTGAGGGTGGCGTCGTAGAACTTCGCCCCCTCGCGGTTGATCAGCAGGGCCGGCGAGCCCACGTCGGTGATGTACAGGTCGGGCAGCCCGTCCTGGTTGGCGTCGCCCACCGCCACCCCCATCGTCAACATCTCCAGCTCACAGCCGCAGTCGACGTCGCGCGTGAAGTGGCCGGTGCCGTCGTTCTTCAGGAGCAGGTTGGGGTCGATGTAGGGGCCGGCGTCATTGCCCACATACAGATCCAGGTCGCCGTCGAGATCGGCGTCGACAAAGGCCGTGTGCAGGGTCATTCCGTAGAGCGTGTCGGCGGGCAGCGCGTCGCGGTCGACCACAAACTGCAGCGGCGCCTCCTGGCGCAGGAAGAGGTTTGGATCGCCCACCTGCTCGCCCGAGGAGATGCCATCAAAGGTCATCGAATCGCTGGCCGCCGACAGGAAGACGTCGAGATCACCGTCGGCGTCGGCGTCGCCGAAGGCCACCGAAAAGATGTCGATCGCGGTTTCGGGGATTAGCGAGAGGGCAAAGCGGCCGGTACCATCGTTCAACAGGAGCGAGGCATCGCCATTCCATCCGCCAAGGATGCCGTCGAGGTCGCCATCGCCATCCA
>JBEIQK010000344.1:0-6576 GCA_040376505.1 Alphaproteobacteria bacterium
GACGCGCGGGTGGTGGACAGTCGGTAGCCGTCGTCGTCGGCGTCGGTGTAGCACAGCTCGGCGCTGTCGCAGTTGCTGTCGACGAGGTCGCCGGCGAGCTCGGTGGCGCCTGGCTTGATGGCGGAGTTGCTGTCGTCGCAGTCGCCGCTGGTGACCGAAGACAGGGCCTCGCCGGCGTCGCTGCAGTCGCTGTCGGCCGAGGTGAGGGTGCTGCTGGTGCGGTAGCCGTCGGAGTCGGCGTCGGTGTAGCACAGCTCGGTGCCGTCGCAGGTCTGGTCGGTGCCGTCGGCGACTGTCTCGGTGGCGCCGGGGTTGATGCTGCTGCTGGTGTCGTTGCAGTCGCCGGTGAGATCGCTGCTGGTGGCCTCGCCGCTGTCGTTGCAGTCGGTGTCCGACGAGGTCAGCGTGGTGCTGAGGCGGTAGCTGTCGTTGTCGGCGTCGACGTAGCAGGTCTCCGTGCCGTCGCAGTTCTGATCGACGCTGTCGCCGGTCTGCTCGGTCGCGGCGGGGCTGATGGCGCTGCTGGTGTCGTCGCAGTCGCCCGAGGCCATGGCGGTGGTGGCTTCGCCGGCGTCGGTGCAGTCGCCGTCGGCGCTGGTGATGGTGGAGGTGGTGCGGTAGCTGTCGAGGTCGGCGTCGGCGTAGCAGTTCTCAAAGCCGTCGCAGTCCTGGTCGATGCCGTCGCCCAGGATCTCGGCGTCTCCCGGCGAGATGCCGGCGTTGGCGTCGTTGCAGTCGCCGGCGGTCTTGCTGGCCAAGGCTTCGCCCGGGTCGCTGCAGTCCTTGTCGGCCGAGAGCATGGTGGTGCTGGTGCGGTAGCCGTCGGAGTCGGCGTCTTCGTAGCACAGCTCTTTGTTGTCGCAGTCCTGGTCGATGGCGTCGCCGATGGTCTCGGGCGCGCTGGGGTAGACGGTGGCGCTGGTGTCGTCGCAGTCGCCGGTGGGGTCGGAGGTGACGGCCTCGCCGGTGTCGCTGCAGTCCCCGTCGAAGGAGGGGGCGGTGGTGGTCAGGCGGTAGCCGTCATTGTCCAGGTCGTGGTAGCAGACCTCTCTGCCGTCGCAGTTGCCGTCGATGCCGTCGCCGGTGATCTCGGTGGCGCTGGGCTTGATGGTGGCGTCGCTGTCGTTGCAGTCACCGGACACAAAGGTGGCCAGCTTTTCGCCGGTGTCGGTGCAGTCGGTGTCGGCCGAGAGGATCGTGTCGGAGCCGCGGAAGCCGTCGCTGTCGGCGTCGACGTAGCACAGCTCGGTGCCGTCGCAGGTCTGGTCGATGCCATCGCCGGGGGACTCGATGGCGCCGGGGTTGATGGTGGCCTGGGTGTCGTCGCAGTCGCCGGTGGGATCGCTGCTGACCGCCTCGCCGGGGTCTGAACAGTCGCCGTCGGTAGAGGTGGAGGACGTGGTGCTGCGGTAGCCGTCGTTGTCGGCGTCTCCGTAGCACAGCTCGGTGCCGTCGCAGTTGCCGTCAATGCCGTCGTAGTCGGTCTCGGCGGCGCCCGGGTAGACGGTGTTGTCGGTGTCGTCGCAGTCGGTGACGTAGGAGTAGCCGTCGCCGTCGCTGTCGGCGCTGCGGCCGAGGTAGATGTGACCCGCGCCGGTGTTGCTGGACACCGCGTAGGCGCCTACGCCGAGGTCGGCATAGCCGTTGGCGTCGAGGTCGCCGAGGCCCACAACGGCGGCGCCAAACTGGGAGTTGCTGCCCGAGAGGCTGGCCAGCTCGAGGTAGGAGCTGGTGAGCAGCCCCGTGGCGGACCCGCTGAACAGATAGGCGCGGCCCTCGTTGCTGTTGTAGGTGGGGGCGCCGATGAGGAGGTCGGGGTTGCCGCTGTCGTCGAAGTCACCGGCCCCGGCGATCGAGGTGCCGAAGCCCTCTCCGGTGTTGATGCCGGCGATTGTGGTGGCGGTTGACGTGGACAGTCCGCTGCTGCTGCCGGGGTAGATGACGACCGCGCCGGTGCCGCCCTGGTAGGGGATGCCGACGGCGACGTCGCTGTAGCCATCGTTGTTGATGTCGCCGGCGTTGGCCACGGCGTAGCCGACCCGGTCTCCGGAGATCGTTCCGTTGACCGTGAGGTGGGCGGTGGTGGACAGGCCGGCGCTGCTGCCGAGGTAGAAGGTGACCGCGCCCCGGTTGGTGCTGGTGCCGGGGGCGCCGATGACGACGTCGTCGTAGCCGTCGCCGTTGACGTCGCCAGCGAAAGCAGCGGCGAAGCCAAAGGCGGCGCCGGTGGCGGTGCCGGACAGCGTGGCCGAGACCGTGCTGGAGACGCCGGTGGTGCTGCCGTGCAGGGTGTAGGCCCGGCCGGTGCTGCTGGTGTTGGTGTAGGCGCCGGCGACGATGTCGTCGAAGCCGTCGCCGTTGACGTCGCCGCGGCAGTCCAGGGCGGCGCCAAAGCGGCTGTTGGCCGAGGGGCCGGTGATGCTGGTCGTGGGGGTGGTGGCGACGCCGGAGCTGCTGCCATGGTACACATAGATGATTCCGCGGTTGCTCGACGCGGTGGGGGCGCCCACGACGAGGTCTTCGTAGGAGTCTCCGTTTACGTCGCAGTTGCTGGACAGCGCGGCGCCGAAATTGCCGCTCGAGGGCGCGGCCAGGGTCAGGCTGGGGAAGCTGGGGGCGCCGGTGCCGACCCCCATGTAGACGTCGACCGTGGCGGCGCTGGTGTTGTTGAAGGGGGCGCCGATGAAGAGGTCGTCGTAGCTGTCGCCGTTGACGTTGCCGCCGGCCATGGCGGCGCCGAAGTAGGCGTTGGTGGTGAGGCCGAAGAAGCTGGCCGAGCCCGTGGTGATGGTGGGATCGACGGAGAGGGGGTAGCGGGCGCCGGTGTCGTCGACCCACACCTGCAGGCGGTCCCCCGCGGCCTCGAAGTGGACGGGGAGGGGCTCGCCGTCGGCGTCCCAGGCGCGCAGATCACCGATGGTGAAGGTCTGACCGCCGTCGCCCTCGATCCAGGCGGTGGCCTCGTCGGCCCGCAGGGCGCCGCCGCCGACCGCCAGCTCGATCACCACGGGGCCCTCGCCGGCCGGCTCCTCGTCGAGGATCCAGCCCAGGCTGAGGCCGTGGGCGCGCTGGGCCCAGAGGGCGGCGAGGGCGGGCCAGTCCTGGGCGGCGGAGCGGGCGCAGGCCGCGTCTTCGTCGGCGCAGTCGACGAGGCGGAGCGGGCTTGGCGGGAGGGCGATGAGGTCGCCGGGGCGGCCCCAGGCGGCGTGCTGCAGGGTCAGGCGCTCGCCGAGGGTGCGCAGGGTGGCGCCTTCGGGGTTGAGCTCGCTGTGCAGGCCCAGGGCGGGGGCCACGCCGATCAGCGAGGCGTCGCCGCGGGGGACGAAGGAGAGGCCGAGGGGGGCGCCGCTGGCCCAGAAGGCCTGGGCGGCCTCGTCCACCGCGGAGGCGGAGTCGAGGGGGCGCGAGTCGGGGGCGCAGGCCGCGAAGAGCAGGGCCAGGGCAGCGCGACGGGGGACGAAGGGGCGGGCGAGGGCCATCGGGACTCCGAGTGGGGGGAGCATACCCCCGCCGTTGGGGCCTGGGCAGCCCTGTTGCACGACAGCGCCAGGGGCGGCGCGGGCGGGTGTCGGCTAGGAGGGGGGCGTTGGGGCCGTGGCCCGGGAGCGGAGCATGGACGTGGTGGTGACAGGCGTGGGCGTGGTCTGCCCGCTGGGGCTGGAGGCGGCCGAGGTCTGCGCAAAGGTGCGGGCGGGTGGCACCGGGCTGCGCGAACATGGGCCGCTGGCCGCGCTCCCCGGCGGCAGCCTCGCGGGGGTGGTGGAGGGGCCTGATCTTCGGCGGTGGCTGCTGCGCCGCAAAGACGCCAAGCTCCTGCCGCGGGCCGCGGAATTGGGCCTCGTGGCGGCGGGGGTGGCCCTGGGGGCCTGGCCGGGGGATCGGGCCGATCTGGGGCTCTTTGTGGGCGTGGGCCGCGAGCCGCCCGACGACGGCGAGAGCGAGCCGGCGCTGATCGCCGCCGCGGTCGACGGAAAGCTCGACGAGGGGCGCCTCGCCGGGCCGGGGCGCGACCTCTACCCGCCGCTGCTGCCGCTCAAGACCCTGCCGAACATGTCGCTGGCCCACATCAGCATCAACCTGGGCGTGATGGGGCCCAACAACGCCTGGGCCGGCGCGCTTGAGGCGGGGCTGCGGGCCGTGGCGGCGGGCGCCTACGCGGTGGCCGAGGGGCGCTGCCCGGCGGCGCTGGTGGGGGGCGCGGCCAGCCTCGTCGACCTGGGGAGCGCGCGGGATCGCTTGCGCATGGGGGCGGCGGGCGCGCCGGGAGAAGCGGCGGCTTTTCTGCTGATCGAGACGCGGGCGAGCGCCGAGGCGCGGGGGGCGCTGATCCTGGGCGAGCTGTCGGTGCTGGCTCCCGGGGAGGGGGCGGGTCTCCAGGCGGCGCCCGGTGCGGCGGCCTGGGTGGCGGCGGCGGGCGACGCGGGGCCGGCGACCGGCGCCTTGATGGTGGTGGGCGCGCTCTTCTCGGCCCTGCCGCGGGCGGAGGGCTCCCTGGTGCGCCTCGCCGGAGACCCGGGCGCGTCGGCGCTGCGGGTGAGCGCGGCCGCGGCGTGCTAACCTCGCTCACCTCTCCTCTGGGGCCCCGCCTTGTCCAGCCGTGACAGCGTTCGCCGGTTTCACTTCATCCGCGAGATCGCCTCGGGCGGCTTCGGCAGCGTGTACCTCGCCAAGGTGATGCACGCCGACGGCTTCTCCCGCCTCGTGGCGGTGAAGCTGCTCAAGAATCAGTGGTCGGACAGCGAGGAGGTGGCGCGGCGGATGCGCGATGAGGCCCGCCTGCTGGGCCTGCTGCGCCACCGCAACATCGTCGACGTCATCGATCTCACCAGCATCGATGGCCGGGCGGCGGTCATCATGGAGTACCTGGAGGGGGTCGACCTCCGCTTCGTGGTGAAGGAGCTGGTGGAGGTGGGTGACGCCTTGCCGGTGCGGTCGGCCTTGGAGGTGGTGGCCGCCGCGGCGAGCGCGCTGGACGCGGCCTACAACCGGCCGCCGATCCCGGGCGACAAGCCGCTGCGGGTGATCCACCGCGACATCAAGCCCAGCAACATCATGATCGACGAGTCGGGCCTGGTGAAGGTCCTCGACTTTGGCGTGGCGCGCTCCGACATCGAGGGGCGCGAGAGCCAGACCCAGGACCTGCAGTTCGGCAGCTTGGAGTACATGGCGCCTGAGCGGCTCTTCTTCGAGCCCGAGACGCCAGCGGGCGATGTCTATGCGCTGGGCGCCACGCTCTTCGAGCTGCTGGCCCAGGATCGCCTGGGCAAGGCCAAGGGGCGCCCCGACAAGCACGCCGCCTTTCTGAGTGAGCGCTTCGCCGCCCTGCGCGGCAAGGTCGGGCTCAAGGGCGGGGCGCTGTCCGAACTGGAGGCCCTGCTGCGGGCCAGCCTTGACTTTGAGCACGAAAAGCGGCCCACCGCCGCCGAGATGTACCAGCGCTGCAAGGGGCTCGCCCGCCTCGTCGACGACGAGGATCTGGGCTCCTGGGCCGAGCGGGCCCTGGCGCCGATCATCCAGAAGCTCGGCCAGGAGGCGCGCCCCACCGCTGCCTTCACCGACACCGTCCTCACCGAGGACTCCGTCTTCTTCCGTCCCGACGAGCTCGCGGCGCTGGAGTCGGCCTCGGCGCCGCCGGTCGCCCGGGAGCGGGTGGACATCCCGCCCGTCAAGTTTGAGCCGCTGATCGACATCACAGACCCCTCGGTGAAAGCCGTGCCCTCCAACCCTGCCAACCCGCCCAATCGGCCTGCGGGGCCGAGCCTGATGCCTCAGACCGGCGCGCCCCGCCCCAGCGCGCCCCGGCCGAACCCCACCCTGATCCCCGACGCAGACGAGATGCCGACGGTGGCCAAGCCGCCCGAGGGGCTGCCCTCGTTCCTGTCGGGGCCGGCGCTTGGCGTGGGCGACACCGAGGCGCCCACCGAGATCATGAGCGCCGAGCAGGAGGGCGAGCTGCGGCGGGCCCAGGTGCAGCGCAACGAGGGCCGGGTGCTCGGGAAGGTCGAACCGCAGCGGATCGCCCGCCCCGAGCCGCCGGCGATCAAGGCGGCGCCGGTGCGCGAAGAGGGGCCGCCGCCGCGGGTGGTCAGCACCGCGCCGCCCCTGAGCCCGGTGGCCAGCGCCCCGGTGGCGGTCGCGCCGCCGGTGAGCCCGGTGAACAGCGCCCCGCCGGTGAGCCCGGTGGCGATCTCGGCGGGAAAGGCCTCCGCCGCAGCGCCGGCGCCTGCACCGGCGCCCGCGAAGAAGAGCATGGCTGGCATGGTCGCGATGGCGGGCTGCCTCGGCCTGGGCCTGGGCACGGTGATCTTTGGCCTGGGGGGCTGGTTCGCCTACCAGCAAGGCCTCTTCGGTGAGGTCGGCGCCGCCGCTCCCGTAGAGGTGGCGGCCCCGGCGGCCGAGGTCCCGCCGGTCGAAGAGGCCGCGCCCGAGGCCGCGCCAGCGCCCGAAGCCGCGGCGGCGCCGGCCGGGGGCCTTCGCTTCACGTCGGTCGACCCGCAGACGAAGAAGCTCAAGGTGGTCTGCGGGGCGGTCGAGGGCACCGGCGGCGCCAGCGCCGACGTGGCGGCCGCGTCGGCC
>JBEIQK010000709.1:0-3462 GCA_040376505.1 Alphaproteobacteria bacterium
GACGCCGCCAACCCCGCCGCCTGCAAGATCGACTTCACCGTGCCGGTGAAGGACCTCGACCCCGATCCTCCCGAGGCCCGCCAGCGCGCCGGCCTCACCGGCACCCTCGACGACGGCATGCGGGCCGAGGTCAAGGAGCACATCCTGGGCGACGACCAGCTCGAGGCGTCGAAGTACCCCACCATCACCTTCAAGAGCACCAGCTGCGCCGCCGCCAGCGGCAAGATCAACGTCACCGGCACCTTCACCATGCACGGCAAGAGCAAGACCCTCACCGCGCCCTTCACGGTGCAGGCCGATGGCACCACCTTCACGGGCAAGGGCACCTTCCGGCTCAAGCAGACCGACTTTGGCTTTCAGCCCTTCACCGCCCTGCTCGGCCAGCTCAAGAACCAGGACGGCATCGAGTTCATGGTCGATGTGACCGGCACCAAGGGCTAAAGCCCTTCGTCGGTGACCAGGGCGAGGCCGCGGCGGCGCAGCAAGGCCGCCAACACGCCATCGCCGGGCGCCACGGCGCCTTCGATCGTCGTCTGGCCGCAGCCGCAGGAGGGGGAGCGGGCCTTGAGAACCGCCGCCGAGGCCCCCTCGAGCAGCGCCGCGGCGCGCGCGGCCCCTGCGAGGAAGGCCTCGGTGACGTCGCCCCCATCGGCCTCGCGGAGCACCCGGGCCCGGCCGTCGAGCACCGCGGCGCCGTCGCCGCCGACGAGGTGGGCGCCGGGCCGCGGGGTGCCGAGCTCGCCCAATTCCTCGGGGCAGACCGCCACCACCGTCTGGCCCTTGGCCTCGGCCGCCCTCACCCAGGCCGCCACCGCGGGAGCGGGCTTGCTGCGCCCATCGTAGCGGCAGGCCACCCCAAGCAGGCAGGCGCTCACGCCCACCCGGCTCAGGGCGCCGCCAGGGGCTGGTCGAGCAGCACCTGGCCGCCCTTCTCCACGCGCACGCGGCCTTCGGCCCCCGCCGGAAAATGACGGAGCACCAAGGCCGGCTGGCCCTGGCGCCGCAGCTCCATCGGCAGGCCCTCGGGGGCCGTCACCGCGGCGTCGACGGGGGCGATCAGCAGGCCCCGCCCCTCGGCGCGGAGGAGCCCCGGCACGGGCTGGCCGGCGGCGAGGGCCGAGGGGAGCGGCAAGGCCCCGAGGGGCTCGCCCGGCCGGAGGCTGCGGTCTCCCAAGGCCACCACCTCGATGCGCACAGGCCCCACCTCGGCGAAAGAGTCGACCGCGGCGATGCGCCAGGGCCCAAGCACCTGATCGCCCGGCGTCAGCGCCCGCAGGCTCAGCTCCACCTGTCGGCCCTGGAGCCGCCCCTGGGCCGGCAGCTCGTTCTCCACCACCCGCCGCAGCGAAAAGGCGGTGGTGGCGGGGCCGGTGATCGACAAGGGGGCGCTGGCGGGGCCGATGATCTCGATGACCAGCCGCAGCTCTTCGCACAGCAGCACCGACGGCGGCGCGGCGCCGATCGCCGCCGCCACCACGGCCCGCGGCGCCAGCTCGGCGTAGTCGGGGTGGGTGGCGAGGCCGATGAAGTCGGGATCTTCGCCGACCACGAAGGGATCGACCTTCTGGGCCTCGTAGAGGCGACGGAGGTCTTCGGCGGCCCCGGCGAGGTCGCCCAGGCGGGCCCGCAGCGCCGCGCGGTTGTAGCGCAGGGTCACATCCTCGGGAAAGCGCTTGAGCGCGGCCTCGGCGAGGGAGAGCGCCCGGGCGGTGTCGCCGGCGCCGGCCACGGCCATCACCTCCCAGGAGGCGGGGGTGGCGCTGGGCAGCGGTGAAGCGGCGAGGGCGTGAAAGCGCGCCTCGGCGGTGGCGAAGTCTCCGGCTTCGTAGGCGGCTTTGCCCGCCTCAAAGCTGGCGAGATCGCGGGCGATCGGGTCCAGCTCGGCGTCGCCACAGGCGGCCAGCAGCAGGAGGAGGAGCCCCCTCACCGCAGCCCCACGAGGCCGGCGAGGCGGCCGGGCTCCTGGCGGGCCCGAAAGCTGAAGTAGCGGTCGGCCTCGGTGGCCGTGCAGCCGCCGACGGTCTCGATGGCCTGCACCCCGGCGGCCCGGAGCTGGTAGGCGGCGGCGGCGCCCAGGTCGACGTGGGGCCGAGGCCCGCGGCGGCGATCGACGAAGGCCTCGGCGGGGACCCCGCTGGCGACGATGCCTTCGACGACCTCCTCGCCGACCTCATAGGCCCCAAGGCCGATGTGCGGCCCGATCGCCGCCTGCAGGGGCCCGCCGCCCAGGGCCGCGACGGTGGCGGGCAGCACGCCCAGGGCGAGGCCGCGCCAGCCGGCGTGGGCGACCGCCACCACCCCCTCGCCCACCAGGAGCACGGGCACGCAGTCGGCCACCCGCACAGCGAGGAGGAGGCCCGGAACCCGGGTGGCGAGGGCGTCGGCCTCCCCGACCACGCCGGGGGCCTCGGCCCAAAGGAGCGCGCGGCCGTGCACCTGACGCGCCCGCGCCACCCCCGCGCCCGGCAGGCCCACCGCCACCACGGCGCGGGCCCAGGCCTCGGGGGTGGCGGCGCCGCCCAGGTCGAGGGGCGCCCCGTCGAGGGTGCGGGTGGTGAAGCCGGCGACGACCTGGGGCCGACGGAGCATTTGTTCGCTGCGGAGGATCACGGCGCACCCCAACCGCCCTTCCCCTACCCCAGGGTGCAGCGGGTCGGCCATTCGCCCGCCAGCGAGCCAAAGGTTAAACACCACAGGCCGCTGCGGCCGGGACCGCAGCGTCGCCGACGCCAAAACCTGCTGCTCCGGAACCCTCCCGCATGCTTCGCGCTGTCGCCCGATGAAGATCCCCGAGCGCCTCCTCCCGCTCCTCGAAGAGGGCCTCATCACCGAGGTCCTCCGGCCGCTGATGAGCGGCAAAGAGGCCGCGGTCTACATCGTGGCCACCACCGACAGCTACATGGTGGCCAAGGTCTACAAAGAGGCCCACAAGCGCAGCTTTCGCCAGCGCACCTCCTACACCGAGGGCCGCCAGGTGCGAAACAGCCGCGAGCGCCGGGCGATGGAGAAGGGCTCCAAGTACGGCCGCGAACAGACCGAGGTGGCCTGGCAGTCGGCGGAGGTCGACGCCCTGTACAAGCTTGGCGCCGCCGGCGTGCGCGTGCCCCGTCCGCACATCTTCACCGAAGGCGTGCTGCTGATGGACATCGTCCTCGACAGCGAGGGCGAGCCCGCGCCGCGCCTGTGCGACGTCAACTTCACCGAGGACCTCGCCTGGGAGGTCTTCGAGATCGTCGTGCGGCAGGTGGTGATGATGCTCTGTGCAGGGCTCATTCACGGCGATCTCTCCGAGTACAACGTGCTCCTCGCTTGGGACGGCCCGATGATCATCGATCTGCCCCAGGCCTCCGATGCGGCCCACAACAACCGGGCCCGCGACCTGCTGGTGCGCGATGTCACCAACATCCGCGACTTTCTGGCCCGCTTCGCGCCGGAGATCGCCGAGACGGCCTTCGGCGAGGA
>JBEIQK010000138.1:0-11225 GCA_040376505.1 Alphaproteobacteria bacterium
ACCTTGAGGGCGGCGCCCCCTGCCCCGCCCACCTCGCCGGAGCCGCCGCCGCCGCTGCCGGCCTCGGTGGAGGTGTTGGTGGTGCTGCCATAGGTCGAGCCGCCGGTGCCGATGGTGTTTCCGGAGTCGTAGCCAGCGCGCCCGCCGGCTCCGCCATGGCCGGCTCCGCCGCCGCCGCCATCGGAGCTTCCGCCGCCTTTGCCCGTGCCGCTGCCCGCCGTGAGGAGGGCGCCGCCCGCCGAGCCCCGGCCGTCGCCGCTCACCGTGGCGCCGCTCTCGACGTAGAAGCTGTTGGCCGTGAGCTCCACCACATCGTTGATGTAGAGGGTTCCGCCGTTGATCACCATGATCTCGTCGTATTCGTAGGCCCCGGCCGTCACCGTCACCGTGGTGGCGTCGACGATGAGGTCGGGCAGGGCCGACTCCACCGTCACGCTGGCGCTGGCGCTGCTGCCGGCGGTGGTGCCGTCGGTCGGGGTCGCCGTACAGACCCAGACATCCCCGCCGGCGGTCACCGAGGCCGGGATGGTGTCGCGGCTGAAGGCCGCGGTGCTGGTGCTGCCCGACCAGGTGACGCCGTCGAGGGTCCAGGTGGCGCTGTAGCTGATGGCGTCGCTGTCGGCGTCGGTGCTGGCGGTGGTGATTCCGCACACGAGGTTGTCGATGCCCTCGACGGGGGCGACCGGCGAGATCGCCACCACAGGCGCCGTGGGGGCCGAGTTGGCCACCGTCACGGTCGATGAGCTCATCGGGCTGCCGCTCACCGTGCCGTCATTGGGGGTGACCACCACATAGACCGAGTTCCCCCGCGAGAACGCGCTGCCCGACAGGGTGTTGGACGAGCCGCTGCTGTACAGCGAGCCGTTGACATACCAGGCATAGGTCAGGCTGAGGCTGTCGCCGTCGACGTCGGTGGCGCTGGCCGTCGCGGTGAGGGTGTCGTTGGTGTAGGGCGTGGTGGGCGCGAGGCTGACCGCGCTCATCGTGGGCGCCGTGTTGCCGATCGTCACCGAGGCCGAGCCGGCGGTGCCGGTGGCGCTGCCCTTGCCATCGTCGGGGGTGACCGTGCAGGTATAGGTCTGTCCACGGCTGAGGGTGCCGCTGTAGGTGCTGCCCGTGCCGACCGCCGTGCCCCCCACCGTCCAGACCACGCTGAGGCTGACGCTGTCGGCGTCGGCGTCGGTGCCCGCGGCGCTGCAGGTGAGCGTGTCGCCGCGCACCGGCGAAGCGGGGCTGATCGTCGGGCCGCTGCTCAGGCTCGGCTCACGGTTGGCCAGGATCAGGCTGGTGCTGTTGGCTGCTGTGCCGCCCGAGGGGTCGGCGACGCTGACATCGCAGCGCAGGCCGTCGAGGCTGCTGGCCAGGGTGCTCGTGAGGGCGAGGGTGCTGCCGCTGCCGATCGTGGCGCCAGAGGTCGTGTTGACCCAGGTGATCGTGGTGGTGAGCGCCTCGGCGTCGGCGTCGCTGGCGGAGACGTTGCAGGTGACGAGGCTGGTGTTGTAGGCGGTCGACGGGCTGATCGACAGGCCGCTGATCACCGGCGTGCTGTTCAGGACCGTGGCGCTGGCGGCGCCGCTGTCGGTGGCGCCGCTGCTGTCGGTGGCGGTGGCGGTGCAGGTGATGCTGTCGCCCGGGTCGCTGTTTCCGGTGGTGAGGGTCAGCGTGCTGCCGCTGCCCAGGCTGGCGCCGGCGCTGTCGGTCCAGGCGTAGGTGACCGTGGGCACCGGCCCGTCGGCGTCGCTGGCGCTGGCCGCGCAGGTGAGGGTGCTGCCCACCGTGGCGGAGGAGGGGGTCACGCTCACCGAGGCGACCACCGGGGCGGTGTTGGTGACGGTGGCGGTGGCGGTGCCCACGTCGGTGCCGCCGTCGCCATCGTCCACCGAGACCGTGTAGATCAGCGTGTCGCCGGGGGTGGCCACGCCGGCCGCCAGGGTGAAGCTGCTCCCGGTGCCCACCACCGCGCCGGTGGAGCCCAGCGTCCAGGCGTGGGTGGTGCTGAGGCTGTCGCCGTCGGCGTCGCTGGCGCTGTGGGTGGCGGTGAGGGTGTCGCCCGCCGCCAGGGTGGAGGCCGAGAGGCTCGGCCCGGTCAGCACCGGCGGCGCGTTTTGGATGGTGACGCTGGCGCTGGCGCTGGGGCCGTCGCCGTAGCCATCGGTGGGGGTGACCACCACCGTCCAGCTCTCGTTCTTGGCGGTGGCGCTGGCCGGCAGGGTGTCGCTGGTGCTGGCGCTGGACAGCACGCCGCCCTTGTACCATTCGTAGACATAGGTGAGGGTGCCGAAGCCATCGGGGTCAAAGCTGCCCGAGGCGGTCGCCACCAGGGCGTCATCGGTGTCGGGGCTGGAGGGCGAGAGGCTGAGGCTGGCGGCGTTCGGCACCTGGTTGATGGTCAGGTTGAAGGTCTCTTGAACGTAGAGCCCAGCCGTGTCGGTGGCCCGCACCGTGATGAAGTGGGCGCCCGGGGTCATGGCGCCGGTGGTGAAGTCGACCTCACCCGAAGAGTCGGCGCCGACGGTGCTGAAGATGCCGTCGACGTCGCTCTCCCAGAGCAGGTCGATGTCGGTGGGGCTGTCCTCGCTGTCGCTCACCTGGGCCGAGAAGCGCACCGGGCTGCCCTCGTTGACGATGGTGCCGTCGGTGGGGGCGGTCACCACCAAGGTGGGCGGCGTGCCCACCGTGTAGAGGATCGAGGCGGTGCACAGGGCGCCCAACTCGTCGCTCACCCGCATCTGGATGGTGTGGGTGGCCACCGTCAGGGTGTCGATGGCGAAGGTGACGTCGCCCGCGGAGTCCGGCGTGCTGGTGCCGAGCGCGCCGTCCTTGTCGCTGGTCCACTCCACCGTGAGCCACTCGGCCGGGATGTCGGCATCGGTGGCCACCGCCTCGAAGAGCACGGTGGCGCCCTCTTCTCCGGCGCTGCCGTCGGCGGGCAGCACGATGGTACAGGCGGGGGCGGAGTTGGGCGGGCCGACGCTCAGCCGCACGCTGTCGCGGGCGGTCTTCCCGCTGCTGTCGGTGATGGTGAGGGTGAGCGTGTGGTCGCCCTCGGAGAGGAGCACCGCACCCTGCAGGGCGCCGCTGCTGTCGGGGGACTCGGCGCCCACGTCGAGCAGGCCGTCGCGATCGCTCTCCCAGGTGGCGATGAGCTGGCTCGGCTCATCCTCGGCGTCCAGCGCCAGGGCTTCGAGCGAGAGGAGCTGGTCGCTGTAGTACACGCCGGTGCCGTCGGGGCTGATCAGGTCGACGGTGGGCGCCTCGGTGGGGGTGATGTCGAGGGTGACCGAGGCGGTGCCGGTGGCGTTGGCGGGGTCGCGCACCTCCAGGGTGAGCGTGCCCTGGCCCATCTGCGGCTCAAAGTCGCAGGTGACGATGCCGGTGGCGTCGGGGGTGAGGTCTTCACAGCCTTCAATCGGGCTGCCGTCGACGAGCCAGGTGCCGAGCAGATCTTCGGGGGCGTCGTCGAGGTCCGAGGCGGCGCCGCGCAGCTCGGTGCGGACGCCCTCGGGCAGGCTCTCGCCGGTCGAGGGGCTGGCGATGGTGACCCGCGGCTCATTGTTGACGGCTTTCACGCCCTGGTCGAAGCCCCCACAGGCGACGGCCAGCAGGGTGGACGGGAGGAGGAGGAAGCGCGGCGCCATCGAATTCTCCGAAGTGGCGGGAGCCTACAGGAAAGAGGGGGCTTCCTTCAACCGGCGACAGAATACAGCCCGCATACAGAGGGATTCTGGGCCGGGGCCCGGTTGGATACGGGGGTCCTGTGAGGGAGCCGTGGTTCAGATTGGGTCGATCCCCGATGTCCGCTACCTGGGTCAACTGGCCGGTGAGACCGCCGAAGAGCACCGTCGGCGGGTCGATGCCCAGGCCCGGCAGATCATCCAGGATACGCTGCGGGGCTGGGTAGACGCCCTGCCGCGGGTCCTCGACCCCTTCTCGCCAGCGTCGGTTCACCGGCTCTGTGTGGACCGTCCACATGTGGTGACGACGGTCCCCCGGGGCCTGACGGTGGGCCTGCGCCCGGGGGCCTGGGTGGAGCTGGAGGCCCTGGTGGCGGCCAGCCTGGAGGTGGTGGTGCCGCAGCAGGCCCGCCTCTTGGATGGCCGGCTGGGCGACGTGGTGCTGCCGCTGCTGGAAGCCGGCGAAGGCCGCGGGCCCGATCTCGCGCCCTCTCACCCGCGCCTGAAGGGCCGGGTCTCGTTGGGGCCGCTCCCCGATGCCCGCTTTGTGCCTGCCACCTCTCTGGGTGAAAAGCTGCGGGGGCTGCTGCAGCGGGCGCCGGGCTGGGTTGGGGCTCTGCTCCTCGCGGGCCCCGCGCTGCTGCTGATCTTTGCGCAGCTCGCCCCCCCGGTTGCGGCGCTGTGGCTGCTCGGATGGGGTGCCTCCCTGGGCCTGATCCTGCGCCAGGAGCAGGGTCGCCAACGCGCCCAGGCAGAGGCGGAGGCCCGGCGCGCCCTCGCCGCCGAGGCCCGCTTGCGGGCGCGGGCGGTGGCCCATGTTCATCAGGTGGCGCTCGAGCGCTGGGGCATCGAGCACACCTTTGACTGGCAGCGGGCGCTCTGCAGCCGCTGGGGGGCTTAGTCGGGCTCGGCGGGGCGGACCGGGCTGCGGGCCGCGACGGCGTTGCGCTCGGCGATGACGGCGACCAGCACGGCCTGCATGCCGTGGTTGTCGAGCGTGCGCAGGTGGCCCAGCAGCTCGGCGGCGCAGTACTGCAGCCCGTGGCGGGTGAGGGCCTCGATGGTGAGCGGGGGCGCCAGGGTGCCCTTGTGCAGGCCCTTCAACAGGGTCTTGAGGGCCTCGGTGGAGACGGTTGTGAGGCCGATGCCTGCGCCGAACATGGGGAGCTCTCCGTGGGGCGGGGTCCCTATCGCGGCGGCAGGGGGAGGGTTTGGGCCCCGCCCGGGGAGAGGATCACGAGGCGGTCGACCCCGATGGCCAGCGTGCCGGCCTCGCCGGGGCCAAAGGGCAGGGTGGTGAGGAGGCTGCATCGTTCGACATCGTAGAGGAGGAGCCGGGCCTCGTCGGCCTCGACCACGAAGCGGGACTTCCGCGAGCCGACCAGCCCGAGGGGATCGAGGCTGGGGACGGCGCAGCGCAGCCGACCATCGGGATCGTAGGCGAGGAGCAGGCCACCCGATCGCACCACCGGCCCCATCGCGCTGGCCACCGCCTGGCCGCCCGCGGGGAGATGCAGGCGGAGGGAGCCGTCGGGGCCAAACCAGCGCAGACCGGTGCTGGTGTCGACCAGCAGGTCATCATCGAAGACCACCCCGTTGCCGAAGGGCTCCGCCTCTGGCTCCAGGGCGATGTCGACCGCGGGGCCGCGCCGCGGACGGTAGTGGAGGTTCCAGCGCGCCCCGATGGTCCACACGCCGTGGTCGGTCTGCAGATCCTGCGACCAGGCCTCGCCCATGGGGGTGAAGCCATGGCGGCGATCAGGGCCAGCATCCAGGGTCGCGCCGTCCCGCCAGGACCGGCGGGTGTAGCCCTGGCCGTCGCGCACATAAAACGTACCGTCGCCGACGTCCTCGACGGTGGCTGGGGTGGCGCGGGGCAGGGTCGGCGGCGGGGCGCCGAAGAGGGCGGCGAGGAGCTTCCACATGCCCCGCCGCCTATTGCGCGTAGCCCTCCTGGGCCGTCCAGCGGCCCAGGGTGTCGCGCTCGTCGTCGGTGAGGCCGGTCACGTTGCCGAGCGGCATCACCTTGGTCACCACCACCTGCTGGTGCAGCTTCGGGCCGGCGGCGCGGATCTGGCGCGGCTCTTCGAGGATCAGCCCCTTGGGTGGCGCGGCGAGGCCGGTCCACGAAGGGACGGTGGCGTGGCAGGGCAGGCAGCGTTGGGCGACGATCTGCTGCACCTGCACCATCGAGACGGCGGCCTGACCGGCCGGGGCCGGGGGCGGCGGGGCCGGGCGGATCAGCCAGCCCAGGCCGAAGAAGGCCACCAGGGCGGCGACCGCGACGGCCGGCAGGTTCTGTCCACGCTCGTGGAGGTTGACCCAATGACGGTAGGCGGCGCCGACGAGGCCGAGGACCAGCACCACCGCCCAACCCTGGGGGTGGCCCCAGGTCTGGGGGAAGTGCCCGCTGATCATCGAGAAGAGCACCGGCAGGGTGAGGTAGTTGTTGTGCAGGGAGCGCAAGGCCCCGGCCTTGCCGCGCTCCAGGGGCGGCGGGTCGCCGGCGATCATCGCGTTTACCATCGCCCGCTGCCCGGGGATGATGACCATCAGTACGTTTGCGGCCATCCAGGTGCCGATCATGGCGCCGACATGCAAGGTGGCGGCGCGCGGCGAGAGCAGGTGGTGCAGCCCGTACGAGACCGCGCCGATGAAGGTGAGCAGCAGGCCGGCCAGCACGCCGCCGCGGTCTTTGAGGGGGCTGCGGCAGAGCCCATCGTAGACGACCCAGCCCCCCACGAGGGTGCCCACGCCGACCCCGATGGCCTGGGCCCCGCTCAGGGCGAGGCCATTGGGGTCGACCATCGTGGTGAGCGGATCGCTCCAGAAGTGCAGGATCAGCAACAGAAAGCCGCTCAGCCAGGTGAGGTAGGCCTCCCACTTGAACCAGTGCAGCACCTCGGGGAGGCGCGGTGGGGCGCCGGCGTACTTGCTCACCTCGTAAAAGGCGCCTCCGTGCACCGCCCACAGTCCGCCGGCCACGCCGGGGCGGGCCACCTCGCCGGAGCCGGGCGGGCGCACGGTGTTGTTGAGCCAGACGAAGTAGAAGGAGGCGCCGATCCAGGCGACCCCCATCATGAAGTGGAACCAGCGCACGAGGAGGCCGGTCCAGTCGATGAGCCAGGGCGGGAGCATCGGGGCATGGTAGGGGGGGCGGCCCGGCCGGTCAAGGCCCCCGCGCCGCCCCCCGAGGGCCAGGATAGCGGTCGGCGGAGGTGCAGATGAAGGTCTCGCTGTCCAGCTCCCAGGTCCTCCTCCCCGGCGGCATGCGCCCCGCCGTCGTCATCATCGAAGGGGAGCGCATTGTCGCCATCGAAGACCGCCCCGTTGCCGGTGCTGTGGAGCTCGGCGACGCGGCCATCCTGCCGGCGCTGACCGACAGCCATGTGCACATCAACGAGCCTGGCCGCACCGAGTGGGAGGGCTTCGCCAGCGCCACGCGGGCCGCCGCCGTGGGCGGGGTCACCCTCCTCGTCGACATGCCGCTCAACTCCGACCCGGTCACCACCACCCTTGGCGCCCTGGAGCAGAAGAAGGCGGCCGCCCAGGGCCAGCTCTTCGTCGATGTTGGGCTCTGGGGCGGCGTGATCCCGGGCAACGCCGGAGAGTTGGCGCCGATGGTGCAGGCCGGGGCGCTCGGCTTCAAGTGCTTCACCTGCTTTTCGGGCATCGACGAGTTTCCGGCATCCACCCCCGCCGATTTGCGCGTGGCCATGCCCATCCTGCGCGACTGCGGGGTGCCGCTCCTGGTTCATGCCGAGCTGGAGGGTCCGCTCTTCAACCCCTTCGCCGAGGCCGACCCCCGGGCCTACCTGCGCTACCTGCACAGTCGGCCCAAGGCCTGGGAAGACGCCGCAGTGGCGATGATCATCGAGCTGGTGCGGGAGACGGGCT
Organism: Alphaproteobacteria bacterium; assembly: GCA_040376505.1. Lineage (GTDB taxonomy): Bacteria > Myxococcota_A > UBA796 > UBA796 > UBA2385 > JBEIQK01. The sequence continues at coordinate 7,572 of JBEIQK010000138.1, forward strand.
GCCGGGCCCACATCGTTCATCTGTCTTCGTCGGGGGCCCTGGGGATGCTGCGGGCCGCCAAGGCCGAGGGGCTGCCCATCTCGGCGGAGACCTGTCCGCACTACCTCGGCCTCGCCGCCGAGGAGGTGCCCGACGGCGACACGGCGTTTAAGTGCGCGCCGCCCATCCGCGAGCGGGCCAACCAGGAGCCGCTGTGGGCCGCGCTCCACGACGGCACCTTGGACTTTGTGGTCACCGACCACAGCCCCTGCGTGCCAGCGCTCAAGAAGCTCGACACCGGCGACTTCGAAGGGGCCTGGGGGGGCATCGCCTCGCTGCAGCTGGGCCTGCGCAGCGTGTGGACCGAGGCCGTGCGCCGCGGCGTCTCGCTGGAGCGGGTGATCGGCTGGATGGCCGGCGCCACCGCCGCCTTCGTCGGCGCCCCCGCCCGGGGGGCCCTCGCCGTGGGCCAGCCGGCCAACCTCATGGTCTTTGATCCGGCGGCCGAGGCCACCCTCACCGCCGGCGAGCTGCTCCACCGCCACCCCACCAGCCCCTGGGTGGGGCGTCGCCTGCGCGGCGCCGTGCGGGCCACCTACCTGCGCGGCGCGCTGATCGCCCACGACGGCCGGCCGATCGGCTCCCCCCAAGGAAAACTGTTTACCCGAGGATGATTCATGAGCGACATCGAGGCCTTCGCCGGGCTCGTCGACCTGGCCAGTGAGAGCGTGGGCGGCGTCGCCCTGCTGTGCAGCGACGACTTCTTCGCCGGGATGGAGAACCTGGTCCGCCGCAAGCCGGCCGCCTTTGACCCGAACACCTATACCGATCGCGGCAAGGAGATGGACGGTTGGGAGTCGCGGCGCAAGCGGGTGCCGGGCCATGACTGGTGCATCCTGCGCCTCGGAGTGCCCGGCCGCATCGGCGGCGTCGACATCGACACCTCCTTCTTCCTGGGCAACCACCCGCCCTTCGCCAGCCTCGACGCCGCCTGCCTGCCGGCCGACACCACCCCCGAGGCCCTGCGCGATGAGGTCGCCTGGACGCGCATCCTCGACGTGGTGCCGCTCAAGCGGGGCAGCCACAACCTCCAGCCGGTGCGGGTGGACGGTCGCTTCACCCATGTGCGGCTCAACATCTACCCCGACGGCGGCGTTGCCCGGCTGCGCATCTTCGGCGAGCCGATGCCCGAATTGCCGGCCGAGGGCGAGATCGATCTGGCCGCGCTGGTGAACGGGGGCCGGGCCCTGGCCTGCTCGGACATGTTCTTCTCCCCCATGAACAATCTCCTCCTGCCGGGCCGCTCCACCTACATGGGCGGCGGTTGGGAGACCCGCCGCAGCCGCCCGCCGGGCGAGGACTGGATCATCGTGGCCCTGTGCGGGCCGGGCGTCGTGTCGGCGATCACGCTGGACACTGGCCACTTCAAGGGCAATTACCCCGACCGCGCCGCCGTCGACGCCCTCTTCTGGCCGGGCGCGCCGCCCCAGGCCCTGCCGGCCCACCCGGGTTGGCGGCCCCTGCTGCCCTCGGTGAAGCTGCGGGCCGACGACGAGAAGCGCGTCAGCGTCGAGGACATCGGGCCGGTCACCCACCTGCGTCTGCGCATCCTGCCCGACGGGGGTGTGGCCCGTCTGCGGGCCTGGGGCCAGCGCACCGACGCCGTGCCGGCCGACGCCCTGGTGGAGCGGCTCAATTCCCTGTCGACCGAGGAGGCCGCCGACGCCCTCTCCCGCTGCTGCGGCTCGCGTCGCTGGGTGGCGGGGATGCTGGCCGCGCGCCCCTTCTCGAGCCGCGACCACCTGCTGGGCGCCGCCGAGCAGGTCTGGTGGCACCTCGGCGATGGCGACTGGAAGGAGGCCTTCACCCACCACCCGCGCATCGGGGCCGACATCACCGCCCTGCGGGCGAAATTCGCCGCCACGGCGACCTGGTCGGCCGGTGAACAGTCCGGCGTGGCCGGGGCCGACGAAGAGACCCTCGCGGCCCTCGCCGAGGGCAACCGCGTCTACGAGGCGCGCTTTGGCCACATCTTCATCGTCTGCGCCACCGGCTTGTCGGCCGGCGCCATGCTGGCCCGCCTGCGCGAGCGGGTCGACAACGAGCCCGCCGCCGAGCTGCGCATCGCGGCCGGTGAGCAGGCCAAGATCACCGCCCTGCGCATGGCCAGGCTGGAGACCCCATGAGCTCGATCAGCACGCATGTCCTCGATCTTGTGCGCGGCGGCCCGGCCCGCGGCCTCGCCATCACCTTGGAGTCCCGGGTGGGGGGCGGCTGGGTGCCGGTCGCGTCGGGGCAGACCAATGACGACGGCCGCATCGGTGATCTCGTGCCCCGGGGGTCATCGGTGAGCGGCGTCTTCCGCATCACCTTTGAGACGGGGGCCTGGTACGCCGCCAAGGGCGAGCGGTGCTTCTACCCGCGGGTGCCGATCATCTTTGAGATCCCCGCGCCGGGTGAGCACTACCATGTGCCCCTGCTGATCGGCCCCTACGGCTACTCCACCTACCGAGGGAGCTAAGGGATCGGTAGGGGGGGGTAAATTTTCGGGCGGGACTACCATCGCGGCAAGGGGGGGGCTAATCATTCCTTGAGCCCCCCCCTGATGAAACGCCAGAGCTCGCCGCTCCAGCCGCGTGGTATTTCGGGGTAGGTCATGCGTGGTTCAACAAGACCGATTACCATTGGGAGGACGCTGAATGAGGCAGTTGAAAGTTGCTGCAATCCTTGTCATCGTTCTGGTGCTGGCCAGAACCGCCTGGATGAACATGTGGGTGCCCTTCGAGCCGGTGATGCGCACCGAACGTCACCGCTTCGTCCTGCGAGCGGAGCCGCTCACGGAGGCGGAGCGCGACGGCGTGATCGCGGTGCTGGCCTCCATGGGCGAGGACTTCAAGGTGGAGGAGGATGGGCAGATCTGGCTCCGCCGCAGCCTTGCCGAGGATGAAGACCTGCTGGCCAACTACACCCACAAGGGATTGGGAATCCCCTCGCCCGGAATGCAGAGGATGGAGCGGTGAGGGAGTCTGTGTTTGGCCTGCTTGCCGCTCATCAGGGGGCGGGCTGGGCGCGGACCCAAGCCTGCTTGCCGTCAAAGGTGGCGGCCCAGCACCAGATGGGGCTGGCGCCGGCCTCGCGCAGGGCGTCGGCGTAGCGGCGGTCGGCGATCTGGGCGAGGGCGCTGCGCAGCGTGGACTCGACGTTGCCGTCGCGGGCCAGGACCTTCAGCTCGATGACGGCGCCGGGCTGGCCGGGCTTCTGGGGGATCAGCATCAGGTCGTATCGGCCAAAGCCGCTCTCCCGGTTGCTCCGCACCGTCCAGCCGGGCTCTGCGTGGACCAGCAGCCCCAAGAGGAAGGCCTGGTAGACGGCCTCGGGGCGCTGCACGGCGTAGTCGTGGAAGCTCATCGAGCGCAGGAGCAGGGTCTCAAGGAGGGCGCCGGCGGTCTCGGCGTCGCCCTGGAGGAGGGCGGTGACCAGCGCGGCGGGCGTGGCGGCGCCGGCCAGGGAGACCGTCATCCACTCGCCAAAGACCTCCTCATAGACGGTGCGGAGCTCGGCATTGGGGATGCGCAGGCGGGGCGGCTCGGCCGCGTCGGCGCGGGTGAGGTAGCCGGCCTGGAGCAGCAGGCTCCAGACGGCGGCCGGCCCCTGGGTGAGGCCGGGCAGGGCGAG
>JBEIQK010000472.1:0-5138 GCA_040376505.1 Alphaproteobacteria bacterium
CACTGTCGACACAGTACTCGTCTTCGCCCGGCGAGGTGTAGGGATCGTCATCGTCGCAGTCGCCGCCCACCGTGGTGAGGCCCGCCATCGGCTCGCAGCTCGTGGTCTCGGCCACTTCGTCGCCATAGCCATCGAGATCAAGGTCGGGAAAGTACGACATGCCATCGAGGGGCGCGTTGTCGATGGCGCCATCGCAGTCTTCGTCGACGCCGTCGCAGAACTCGTCGGCGCCGTTGTAGATGGTGGGGTCGCTGGGATCGCAGTCGGTGCTGTCGGGGTCGCCGTCGGCGTCGCTGTCGGGGTTGGCGAGGTCGCCCAGGCGAAACTGGATGTGGTTGTTCTCGGCCGAGAAGGTGGGCGTGCCGCTCAAGGCGAGGGTGGCTTGGAGCGTGAAGCCATCGGCGAAGTTGAGGTTGGTGATGGTCCAGGTCTTGGTGTTGACCACGCCGGGGACGAGGCTGTTGACCATCTCAAAGTCACCGACCGACTGCCCATCGATCACCACCCCGGTGAGGCGCACCGAGGTCAGCGCATCGCGGGCGGCCATCGACAGCTCTATGGCGTCCAGATCGCCCACCCCGCCGCTGCTGGCGAAGAGCGGCGCCGTGATCGAGACCTTGGTGTAGGTTTTGGTGTAGGTGGTGGCCCCGACGACCACGGTGGAGCGCAGCTCATCGGTGACTGGATTGTAGGTGACGGTCACCGTCTGGCTGGTCGACCAGGTGATGTCCTGATCGACGCGCGAGGTGTAGGTGCCGGATGTGCTCAGCGTGGCGAGCGGGTCGAAGCCGAAGAAGAGCTCTTTGGCGGTGGTGGTGCGAAAGGCCCGGTACTTGAGCGCGAGGCTGGTGCTGGAGAAGCCCGCGAGGCCGCTGCGCACCACCGGCGCCGCCTCGGCCGCCGAAGACAGCCCCAGGCCCAACACACCCATCGAAGCCAATCGCAAATTCATGACCAACCCTCTCGTTGAAGATCAGCCTACACCGACGTTCTGCCAAATACCAGCGCGCCGAGCGCCCCTCAGCGGCTGGCGGCGTTGGCCGGGTCGGTGCAGCCCACGCTCACCTCAGCGGCGTCGCTCACCCCGTCTCCGTCTGTGTCCGCGACGAAGGTATACATCGAGGCGGTCTTGGTGGTGCCCACGTTGAAGGAGGGGGTCCACACCGACGCCACCCCGCTCAGGTTGGGCCCCGAGGCGAAGGCCTTGCCACAGGCGATGAAGGCGTCGTTGGGGTCGCCATGGGTGGTGGCCGCGGTGCGGCCGATGTTGATCGGCGCGCCGTTGAGCCCCGTGGCGTTGAACACATAGCTGTCGGTGATGAAGGCGATGCGATCGGTGACGCCGAGGTAGTCTTCGAGGACCCAGGTGAAGATCTGGGTGCCGAGGGTGGAGGGGTCCTCGTCGACGAAGGTGCGGGTGCTCACCGTGAAGGTCGCCGGGATGGTGATCTCCATGATGTCACAGCTGTTGTCAACAACCCCGTCACAGTCCTGGTCTACGCCATCGTTGCAGAACTCCGGCGCGCCGGGAAAGAGGCTGTTGTCGGTGTCGTCGCAGTCGCCGCCCTCGGTGATGAGGCCCTCGATGCCCGGGCAGGCCACCCCGCCGGTGAGGGAGGCGCCAAAGCCGTCGCTGTCTGCGTCGGTGTACAGGGGCACCGCGTAGACAGCATCCTCGTCTACGGTGCCGTCACAGTCGTTGTCGACATCGTCACACCACTCGTCGGCCCCGGTGTAAATGCTGGCGTCGGCGTCGTCGCAGTCGGTGTCGTCGGGATCGCCGTCGCCGTCGCTGTCACCCGCGGCCAGCTCACCCAGGAGGAGCTGCACCTTGCCGTTCTCCTGGGAGTAGCTGAAGGTGCCCGACAGGCTCAAGGTGGCTGAGATCGTCCACCCCGACAGAAAGTCCACCCCCGAGACCGTCCAGTCATACCAGTTTCTGGCAGCCGGCGCGGAGCTGTAGGTGGCCGTGAAGACGCCCAGGGCCTCTCCGTTGAGCACCACGTCGTTAAAGCTGACCACCGTGCCCGGGTCGCGGGCCGTGACGGTGATCTGCAGACCATCCATCGCCCCCAGGCCGCCCGCGCTGGCGAAGGACCCCGCCGCGACGCTGATCCCCGTGTAGGTCTGGGTGGTGGTGCGGCCGCCGGTGACCACCGTGCTCACCAGGGTGTCGGTGGACGGATCATACTGGGCCGTGAGCGTGGCGCTGCCCCCCGTCCAGGTGACCTCATTCTCGAGCCGGGAGCGATAGCTGCCGGAGGTGCGCACCGAGCCGAGGTCGTGGATGCCGCTGTACAGCTCGCGCCCGCCGGTGTTTCGGAAGGAGCGCCACCGCACCGACATGCTGGTGTTGACGAAGTCGGCGGAGCCGGAGGCGACCGTGGCGCCGGCCCAGGAGGCGTCGACGAGGAATAGCAGCGGCAGGAGGGACATCTTCAGCTCCCGGGCCCAAGAAGGGGCCCAAGGCTGAGGTTAGCGCGATGCGCAACCCAAGGGCAAGCTCAAGGTGCGCCCGGCGGCACCCCTTCTGCGGGCGGCTCCGGCGGGGCGGGCGCGGGACCAATCCGCAGGGTCGCGACCAGAGGCAGGTGGTCAGAGATCGCAGCGTGCTCGCGCAGCACCTTGGCCTCGATGACCTCAATGGGACCGCCCACAAGGACATAATCGATTTTGCGGTCTGGCTCTGGAAAGCCAAAGGGCAGGTAGGTGCGGTTCATCGGGTCGAGCTGCGCGTCGCCGAAGATGTCGCGGTAGTCCTTGAGCAGAGCCTCCATCGGGTTGACCGGGTCGCGGTAGGCGTCGCCCTCGGCGGCGAGGCGCCCCGGGTCGTCGCCGGGGGGCAGCAGGTTGAAGTCGCCGGCCAGGATCCAGGGCTGATCCTTCGGCCGGGCGTCCATCCAGGCCCGAAGCTGGGCCACCTGCTTGGCGAGGGTGCCGTCGCCCTTCGAGAAGGCCGACAGGTGCGTGACCGCCAGGGCGAGGGGCTGCGGCCAGCCCTCGATCGGCACCTCGGCGGTGAGCAAGGCCCGCTTGAGGTTGAACATCTGCACGATGCGCGGCTCATCGAGCAAGGCGAGCTGGATGCGCTCGGCCTTGGCCAGGGGCGCGCTGCGGGTGAGGAGCTGCAGCCCCATGTCGACCCGGCCGAGCGGGTTGGTGGTGGGCGAGGGCACGAAGGGGGAGCGGTGGTAGGTGGTGACTGCCTCACACACGGCGCCAGCACCCTTCTTGTAGATGGGCCCCTGGTTGATGCGGTGGGTGCGGGCGCTGTCGGAGTCGATCTCCTGGAGCAGCAGCACATCGGCGCCATAGGCCGAGAGCGCGCTGGCGATGGCGGCCGTGGTCTCCTTCACGTCTTCGATGGGGACATGCACGGCCTGCCCGCCATCGTAGAAGAACTGGTGCTTGCGGCTCGCGCCGTACTGCACGTTCCAGGAGAGGATCTTGATCGGCTCGCCCACCTTCAGCGGGGTGGTGGCCCCCTCACAAGACACCGCCACCGGCTCCACCGGGTTGGGCCGGTGCTCGGTGAGGGCGGCGAGGAGGACGAGCAGGCCGAGGAGGGCGACGAGGCCCACCACGCCAACGAGGAGGTACTTGAGGGCCGGGTGCATGGCCCATCTTCGGCGAGGGCGGCCGCCCTGTCAACGCCCCGGCGGCGTCGCGCCAAAGCGGGCGCGGTAGCGCTCGAACATGTCGCGCACCTGGTAGCGGTCGGGCTGGGTCATCCGCTCGATGCCCTCGCGGGGGTGCAGGTTGAAGTAGCCGGTGACGGCGTAGGGGAGCTGGTAGCCCCAGCGCAGCTCATCGTGCAGGTTGGCGAAGTCGCCCATCAGATCGAAGATGGGGCCGATGTTGTAGCGGGGGTTGTCGAGGTAGAGCAGCAGCAGCTCGAGGGGGCAGTTGCCGGCCCCGCGGCCCATGCCGTAGACGGTGGCGTCGACGAAGTCCACGCCCTCGTCGATGGCGGTGAGGGTGTTGGCGAAGGCCTGCTGCTGGTTGTTGTGGAAGTGGACCCCCACCTTGATGCCATCGCCCAGGTAGTTCATGTACTTGTGCACAAGGTAGCGCACATGGCTCGGAAAGAGGGCCCCGAAGCTGTCGACGATGGCGACGTTGTGCACACCCGAGCCGCGCATGCGCAGCAGGGCCTTGTCGACCTCGTCGGGTGACAAGGTGGAGATGGCCATCACGTTCAAGAAGGTCTCGTAGCCACAGGCGAGGCCGTGATCGAGCAGGCGCAGGGCCTCGTCCATCTGGTGGGCGTAGGTGGCGATGCGCAGCACCGAGATGGCGGTGTCGCGGGTGTGGGGGATGTCGTCGGGGGTGATCCGGCCGACATCCACCATCGTGGAGAGCTTCATCCGGCCCGGCTCCACCACGCGCTGGAGATCGTTCTCCTCGCAAAAGCGCCAGGGGCCGGTGTTCTCGTGGGTCTCCTTGCCATTTTGGGAGACGCGGTAGCCCACCTCCATGTACTCGATGCCGCTCTCGCGCAGGGCCTCGAAGACCGAGCGCACCAAGGCCGGCTCAAAGCGCCACTCGTTGCAGAGCCCGCCATCGCGGATGGTGCAGTCGAGCACCTTGATCCGGCGGCGGCGATCGGTGACCAGGCCGTCGGGGCAACACTTGACGCGGTAATCGAGGCCCATGGGGGCTCCTTTGCGGGGCTAGGCGCCAAAGCGCCGGGGAGAGAAGGTATCCGAAACGGGGTGCTGCCCCTCGGTGACCAGCGTCGCCAGGGCCTCGCCGGCCAGCCAGGCAAAGCCAAAGCCGTGGCCGGTGAAGCCGGCGGCCACCAGGGCGCCGGGCGCGCCGGGGGCGGGGCCCACCATCGGCAGGCCATCCCGCGAGAAGCCCATGATGCCCGACCAGCGGTGGGTGATCGGCACCTCGCGCAGGGGCGGGAAGCGGCGGATGAAGGCCTCCATCCGGGCCTGGATGCCCGGGTGGAGCACATCGTCAAAGCCCACCTCGCTGCCCGGGTCGAGGTTGCGCCAGCCGCCGAGCACCACGCGGCCGAGCGCGTCCTGGCGCCAGTAGTCAAAGCCGTGGTCGGCGTAGATGGGCAGATCGAAGATGCGCGGGGCGGGTGCGGTGGCCAGCATCTGGCCGCGCACCGGGTCGACCTTGTC
>JBEIQK010000827.1:0-2819 GCA_040376505.1 Alphaproteobacteria bacterium
AAAGTCGTGGAAGGCCGGAAAGACCCGCCCGCAGGGGAAGCGGCCGATGCCGCGCAGGATCACCTTCCAGGCCGAGTACTCCTCGCCGTCGGGGGCGGTCTCCAGCTCGGCCACCTCGGTGTCGTTGCTGAAGATCGTCAGCTCGCTGCGGAATTCCCCCTCGGCGTCGGGCTTGAAGATGACCTCTACGAGGCTGTAGATGGGGTCTTCGTCGGAGCCGCCGGCGATGACGAGGCCGTCAGGCGCCCCATCGCCGTCGTAATCCTCGTTCTTCCAGTTGGGATCGACCTCCCAGTGAGCGGTGTCCTCCACCACCATGTCGTAGATCTCGACCGGCGCGGCCCCGGTGCTGCGGAGGAAGATCTGCACCCGCTCCCGATCGTTCACCGCCACCATGCCTGCATCAAAGGTGGCGAGGCTGGTGGAGAGGATGCGCGACTGCGCGATCTTGTCGTAGTCCGACTGGCAGCCGAGCCCGAGGGCCAGAAGAAGAACGCCAGCTGCGGGGGCGCGCGGCGCGGAGAGTCGGTTCAAGGGGAGCTCCTGCAAAGGGTGCACCTTTGCGCACGGGCGTTCTGGTAGCATACGTCCAGGGGCCGATCGCCTCAAGGGGCGGGTGAAAGGGTGGGGCCTCGCAGGACCCAACTCGGGCTGTCGACGATGCCGTGCCGTTCGTGGTCGGAGGCCAGCTCCACCACGGACAAGAGCAGCGCCTCGATCGGACACCGCAGCAAGAGCTCACCACAGTAGCCGATGATCCCCTGCCCTTCGCCCCGAAAGGCGCGCACGGTGGCCTGGACCTCTCCACTCTGCAGGTCGAAGCGCACGCGACCCACCGCGGCCTCCACCACGACGAAGGCCTTCAGCTCGGGGAAGATCATGTTGCGGGTTCGCGTGCCGGGCCGCACGACGAGGTTGCCGAGCCACAGCCCACCACCCAGGGCGCAGTGGCCGCTCGGCCGTTGCTCGCGCTGCCGGGCCCGCTCGACGCCCTGGTAGAGCCCGTGGGCCACCCCCTCACGCACGAGGGGGATCACGCTGGGCGGCACGCCGCGATCGTCAAAGGCACGCGTGGCGAGGGCGCCGGGCAGGCCGCCATCATCGAGGATGTGCACCAGCGGCGAGGCGATCTTCGACCCCATCTTGCCGGCCAGGAAGCCCTGCCCCGCCTCGACCTTCTCCCGATCAAAGGCCATGGCCACCTCGGGCAGGAGCTGGCTCACGAAGAGGGGCGACAGCACCAGCGGCGGCGCGCCTTCGGGGAGGCTGGCCCGCCGGCCCATCGCCTCGACCAGCCGCGCCAGATCGACCCCGAGCGGTCGGCTGGCGATGTCGGCGAAGGTGCGGCTGGCGTTCTCGGCGCTCAGCAGGGGGAGCCCCTCGCGAAAGATCTGCCCGTGCAGGCCGAAGCGGGTGGAGCTCTCGGCGGCCTCCACGCCGCGGGACGAGGCGTAGGCGCGCAGATCGAGCAGCTCGCGGTAGGCGAAGGCGGCGGTGTGCCCGTCGGGGAGCAGGTCGCGGGCGCCCTCGGCGTTCCACTCCAAGACCTCGGCGCGGTCGGGATCGGTGAGGTGGGCCTGCCTCGAGTCGAGGACGCCGAGCCCGCGGGTGACGATGTCGAGCCGGTGGGAGGGGCCGGCGAGGGGGTCTGGCGCGGCCTTTCGCGCGAGGGCCAGGGCCTCTTCGACCAGCTCGGCGTGGCCCTCGGCCTGCAGCGCGCCGCGGGTGGCCTCGCCCACGCCGCCGCCGTCGACGTAGACGCGAACGGCCATCAGGCTGGCCTGGTTGCGCTCGGGGGCCGCCGCCCCGGTGCGCCAGCTTCGCTGATCGGAGCTGGCCACCAGGGCCTCAGCGGCGATGGCGCCGCGACGCTGCGCGAGGCGCACCAGCGCCGCGGGTGTCTGTTTGACCTCACTCATGCCCGACCTCCCAGGCCCCGCGACGGCGCGGTACGACGACGCGATGCGACAAACGCTGCTAACCCTCCTCGCCCTCTCGCTGTGCCTGGGCCTGCTCGCCGCCAGCCCCGCGCCGCCGCCGCCGCCGCGGGTGGTGGCGATCGGCGACCTGCACGGCGATCTGGCCGCTGCCATCGCTGTCTTCCACATGGCCGGCCTCACCGATGCCCAGGGCCGCTGGACCGGCGGCGCCGCGACCCTGGTGCAGACCGGCGACATCACCGATCGCGGCGCCGACAGCCGCGAGGTGATCGAGCTGCTGATGCGGCTGGAGGTCGAGGCGCAAAAGGCCGGCGGCCGCGTGATCGCCCTGCTCGGAAACCACGAGGTGATGAACCTCCAAGGGGACTGGCGCTACGTCCACCCCGATGAGATCACGCGCTTTGGCGGCGCCGAGGCGCGCAAGGCCGCGTTTTCCGCCCAGGGCGCGCTGGGCCGCTGGCTGCTCGCCCACGATGGGGTCGCCCAGGTCGGCGCCACCGTCTTTGCGCACGGAGGGGTCTCGGCCCGCTTCGCCCCCCAAGGGGTGGCCGGCTTGAACGCGTCCATCCGCTCGGCCCTCGCCAGCAAAGGCCCCGCCGCGATCCTCGGAGAGGAGGGCCCGCTCTGGTACCGCGGCTACCTCTTAAACGACGAGGCCCTGGTCTGCGCCGAGCTGAAGACCGCCCTGTCGGCCTTGGGGGCGCGGCGCATGGTGGTGGGGCACACCACCCAGAAGAGCGGGCGGGTCGCCCAGCGCTGCGATGGCGCCCTGCTCGGCGTCGACACCGGCATCTCCGCTCACTACGGCGGAAACAAGGCGGCCGTGGAGCTTCGGGGCGAAGACGCCGCGGCGCTCTACCCAAGCGGCAAGATCGATCT
>JBEIQK010000276.1:0-7634 GCA_040376505.1 Alphaproteobacteria bacterium
CCTCGACAGCCCCATGCCGCTGCACAGCGCGCCCCTGCCCCCGGCCCTCGCCGCGGTGATCGAGGCGGCCGGCGGCGAGGCGCCCCAACTGGTGGCTGATCTCTCCTTGGGCGATGAGACCGTGGTGGCCGACGCGCCGGCGCTCTTTCCGCTGCACCCCGAAGCCCCCGTGGTGAGCGGCGGCGCCTTGCTCCCCGCGGTGCGCGGCGCCGCCCCCGAGGGCTTTGTGCAGGCGTCGGGCCCGCGGGTGATCCTGTCGACCGGCTCCACCGGCGACCGGGCCACCCTGCCGCTGCTGCTGCAGGCGCTGTCCACCTGCGCGGTGGCCCTGAGCGGCGCGGCCCCGCCGGGGTGGGAGCACCCCCGCCTCTGGTCGGCACCCCTGCTCGATCTGACGGCCCTGCTGCCGCATGCCGACCTGCTGATCTGTCATGGCGGCGCGATGACCGTTCAGGCCGCCTTGGCCGCCGGGGTGCCCACGCTCGCCATCCCCGACAACGCCGACGCCGCGCTCTGTGCGGTGGCCCTCATCCAGTCCGGGGCGGGTACCGCCTTCTCACCTGGCGACCTGCGCGCCGATCCGGCCCTGGCCGGGCGTGCCCTGCGCTGGCTGCTCGACGACCCGCGCTTTCGACAGCGCGCACAGTCCCTGGCCCCAGCGATGGACCCGGCTGGGGCCCTCAGGCTGGCGGTGGAGCGGGCGCTGGGTCTGTAGGCACGGCCGGCAGCGGACAGGCCACAAAGACCACGCCGGGCAGCAGGCTCTTCTCGGGCCAGGTCAGCGTGTCGGCGGTGAGCGACAGGCGGGTGCCATCGGGGTAGACAAAATCCCCGTCGACCATGCGGCCCACGCTGGACTCCGGCGGCACAACATCAACGCCGCCTCGACGCTCGTAGACAGTGATCGTGGCGGTAGGCTCGCCGGGTTGGATCACCAGCGTGGTCTCCACCTCGCCCTCCACCAGCACGTAGGCGAGGCTCACGACACCACCTCGCCGCCCACCCGGTGGTGATGAACCGTCACAAAGGGCTTCCAGCTCCCGTCGGCCTGCTGAACAGAGCCCTCCAGGGTGCGCGCCTCGGGCGAGACAAAGGTGACCACGTCGCGGTAGCGCGCCATACCTCCTCCTTCCATGGCAGGGCCCTCCGCGAAGAGCAGCAGGCTGCGCCCATCTTCGGAGAGCTGCCCCTCATAGCGCCAGAGGTAGGCCATCGCGCTGCCAAGCCAGGTGCCGACAAATTGCCCGGCCACCGGATCGTAGCCCAAGGTCATGCGGTGCAGCCCGTGATCGGTCTCCCCGGTCACCTCCACCCACAGCTCGCCGATGGCGCGCCCCTCCTCGGTGCCCGCCATCGGCGGAACGTCGCCCTCTGGACCCGACACCCAGGTCGAGCGCCAGCGCCCGAGGAGCTGGTGCAGCCAGCGGTGTTGAGCCGTCACTTCGGTACGTTCCATCGAGCCTCCAGGCGCCTCGGCTAACGCTGGGCCTCGCCGGCGGCCAGCCAGGCCTCGGCCCGACGGGCCTCACCGCCCCTGACCACCCAGGCGACCTGCCGCATGGCGTCGATTTCCTGGAAGGGCGCCCCGGGGACCACGATCAGATCGGCCTTCCCGCCGGGTCGCACCCGGCCCAGATCGGGTCTGTTCAGCATGTCGGCAGCCCGATCGGTGGCGGCGCGCAGGGCCTCGTCGGGGCGCAGGCCGGCCTCCACCAGCAAGGCCAGCTCGCGGAGGCTCGACCAGCCGTGGAAGAGGTAGGGGATCACCGGCCAGTTGCCCGAGTCCGAGCCCATCACCAGCCGCACGCCCGACTGATGCAGGGCCCGGATCGCCGCGCGGCGCCGCTGCCACTGGGCGGCCCACAGCAGGCGCGGGCCGGGGCTGGCCAGGGCGAGGCGCGGGAAGGGCATCCCCGGCCAGAGGTGGTCGAGGTTGGCCTGCAAAAAGCGGCGCCCCATGTCGGGGGCCCGCGCTGTGGCGAGCTCCTCGGGGGGCACCAGCTTGTCCAGAAGGGGGTCTGCGAGCCGCTCGGGGCTCCAGGGGTAGCGCTGCACGTCAAAGGCGGCGAGGGTGCTGATCTCATAGGTGCCGGCCCGGCGGGCGGCGGCGATCACGCTGGCGTTGGGCCGATCGAGGGGGTGAACGGTGGCGTGGGCGCCCAGGACCTCGATGGCGAGCCGCTGCATGGCGGGCTCCATGGCGTGAACATAGATCGGCAGGCCCCGGGCGGCGGCCTCGGCGCGGATCCAGCCCAACTGTTCGGGCGTAAAGAGCGGCCAGATCGGCCGCAGCATGCCCGGCTCCAGGGTGACCTTGACCCCCACCGCGCCCAGCGCCACGTTCTCATCGAGCTGGGCGGCGATCTCCTCGCGGGTTGCGAAGCCCGGAAAGCCCGGCACCACCACCGAGACGTAGCCGTCCTTGGGCGAGATCGGCACGCCGGTGGTCAGCACCCGCGGCCCGGGCAGGCCCGCCGCCTCTTGATCCCGCACGAGGCCCAACTCGGCGGGGAGGATGGCCGGATCGAGCACAGTCGTGACCCCGCTGGCCAGCAGGGCCCGGCGGTGGGCGGCCAGCAGGCGGGCGTGGGATGGGCGGGTCGGTCGGCCGCCAGTGGGCGCCGGGGTCCAACGAGAGGTGGACATGGGCGTCGATCAGGCCGGGCATCACCACCGATCCGGCGGTGTCGATCCAGTCCACGCCCGCCGGCACCGGGCTGGCCGGGGCCACCGACTGAATGATGCCATCCTGAACGGTGACCGCCCAACCGCGGTGGAGCTGCCCCTCCGACCAGACATCGCCCCCTTGCAGGACCAGGGGCCGGCTTTGGGCCAGGGCCGCAAAGAGCATCAGCAGGCAAAGAACCATCTACGCACCCGGCCCTTCGATCCGGGCGAAGGGCCCCGATCGGCAGGGCCCCAGCCTACTCCTGGCGCGACCCGGGGTCACGCCCAGGCTACGACTCCGCCACCACCGTGGACGCCCCCTGCTCCTGCCGCCGCTGTTTCCCGCCCTCCTCCGCGCGCGCAGCAAGCGCTTCCTCGCCGAGGTGGAGACCCCCGACGGCCTCGTGCGGGTGGCCCACCTGCCCAACCCCGGGCGCATGACCACCGCCCTGCGCAGCGAGGGGCCCACGCCCTGCTGGTGCTCGAGCTCCGACAACCCCAAGCGCCGCCTGCCCTGGACGGTCGAGCTCACCGCACCCGACCACAGCCTCGTGCTGGTCAATCCGCAGCGCGCCAACGCGATCGTCGGCGAGGCCCTGCCGCGGCTCTTTCCCGAGCACCCCCTGCGGCGCGCAGAGCGGCGCCTGGGCGATCGGCGCCTCGACTTCTGCGTCGAGGGCCCCGCCGGGCGCTGCTGGGTCGAGGTCAAGTGTGTGAGCCTCGCCCAGGACGGCGTGGCCGCCTTCCCCGACGCCGTCAGCGAGCGCGCCACCCACCACCTCGCCGCCCTCTCCGGCGCCGTCGCGGCCGGCGATCGGGCCGTGCTGATCCTGCTCATCGGCCGGAGCGATGCCACGCGCTTCGTGCCCGCCGCCTGGGTGGACCCGGCCTGGGCGATGGCCCTCGGTCAGGCGATGGCCAGCGGCGTCGAGGTATGGGCCTTTCGGGCCGAGCTGAGCCTCGAAGCCATCACCCTGGGGGCGCGGATTCCGGTCGACCCCTCGGGCTGAGGAGGCCCCAAGGACCCTGGCGCAGGCCCCCTGTGGCGACCCCGGTGAATCTGCCGGGCTCCCGAGGGCGGTGAATGGGCGACGGCCGCCGAACAGGCGGGTAGAGGGCTGGCCGCGAACGGCCGAGGACTCACCCTGGGGCGCGCGCTGGAGGACCCCCATGGCCACGATCGAGATCACGAAGGACAACCTCAACGGCGAGCTGGCGAAGAACGGCACCCTCATCCTGGACTTCTGGGCCGCCTGGTGCGGGCCCTGCCGCCAGTTTGCGCCCACCTTCGAAGCGGCCTCCACCAAGCACGACGACGTCGTCTTCGGCAAGGTCGACACCGAGGCCCAGCCGGAGCTGGCCGCCTACTTCCAGATCCGCTCGATCCCCACGCTGATGGTCTTTCGCGAGCGGGTGATGCTCTTCAACCAGCCCGGCGCCCTGCGCCCCCCCGACTTCGAGCAGCTCATCGGTCAGGTCAAGGCCCTCGACATGGCCAAGGTCCACGCCGACATCGCCGCCCAGGCCCACAACCACGACCACGGCCATGATCACGCCCACAGCCACGAGCACGGCGGCTGCGACCACGATCACTGAGGAGAGTCCGCCCTCGGGCTTGGAGCGCCGCCCATGAACGCCCCCCGCCTCGCCCTCCTCGGCCCCCTCGGCTGCGGCCTCGCCGCGGTGCTGGTGGCGCGCCGGCTGGGGGCGCTCGACGCCAGCGCCGCCCTCGTGCTGGCCGACTGCGCCCTGCTCGGCGCCGGGGTGGGCGCCCTGGGTGTGGCGGCCCCGCTGGCCCTGCGCTGGCGAGCGGCCGCCTCCCGCTACGCCCTCGTCGGGGCGCTCGGCGCCCTGCTCGGCCTCGGGCACCTGCTGCTGGCCCCCGCCGGGCCGGCGGTGATGATCGTCGTGATCGACTGCCTGCGCGCCGATCGCTTGAATGAACAGACCAGCCCCCGGCTGATGGAATTCGCCCAGCACAGCCATCGCTTCACCCAGGCGCAGGCCCACTCCACCTGGACCCGCTCCTCGGTGCCGAGCCTGCTTAGCAGCCTGCTGCCGATTGAGCACCGACTGTACTCCCTGCGCCCGGTGCCCGATCGCCTCGCCGACTCGGTGCGGCTGGTCTCTCAGGACTTCAAGGCTGCCGACTGGCGAACCGCCCTCTTCGCCCACCAGCCCCAATTGAGCAAGGCCTTTGGCTATGGCCGGGGCTTTCACCGCCACGGCCGCCGCGACGGGGCGGCACCCAAGCTGCACCTGCGATTCCTCGCCTGGCACCTGCTCAACCGGCAGCTCCCGCGCTTTGTGTACATGCACCACATCGGGGTCCACGGCCCCTATGATCCCAAGCGCAGCTCCGTGGCCCAACCGCGGCCGAAGGCCAAGGTGCCCGTTCACAAGAGCAAGGCCTGGGACGCGCTCAGCCACGACATCAACAAGGGGCGGCGCACCCTGTCGGCCGACGAGTGGGCCTATGTCGCGGCCATGTACGATGGCGAGACGCGGGAGATCGATGCCGAGTTGGGCTGGCTCTTCGAACTGCTCGAGCTGGACGGCAGCCTCGACCAGACCTGGACGGTGATCACCTCCGACCACGGCGAGGCCTTGGGCGAGCACAACCGGGCGGTGCACACCGGGCCGCCCTGGGAGGTGCTGATCCATGTGCCCCTGCTGATCCGGCCTCCCGGGGGTCTCGCCCAGGGTCAAGTGCACGACGATCTCGTTGGCCTGATCGACGTCGTACCCACCCTGCTCTCCCAGGTCGGCCTGCCGGCGGTGCCCGCCCACGCCGGCCGCGATCTGTCTCCCCTGCTGCGCGGCGAGCCCCTGGCCGCCGTCCCCCAGTTCGCCGAGGAGAAATTCGCTGCCCGCCATCGGGCCTCGGTGCGCGACGGCGACTGGAAGCTGATCGCCGAGGGCCCGCGCCGCTGGCTCTTCAACCTCGCCACCGACCCCGGCGAGACGGTCGATCTGGCCATCGCCGAGCCCGCGCAGGTGGCCGCCCTCGAGGGCCTGTTGGCGGTCTGGTTTCAGGCAGCCCAGGCCGGCGTGCCCTCCTCCAGCATGGACTGGGAGGCGGCGCGCCGCTCGGGGATGCGCTGGGAGGCGCCCCGGGTGCAGACCGAGACGGTGGGCGGCGACGCCGATGAGCTGCTGCGCCAGCTTGAGGCGATGGGCTATGTCGAGGTGGGCGACGACTGAGCCGGCATGGCCGCGCTGAGCAGCGCCACGATCTGGGCCACGCCGCGGTGGGCGACGCTCATGTGATCGGCCCCCTCCACCGCCACAAAGCGGGCCTGCGGCATACACACGAGCGCCCGATGGTCGTCGTCGTGAACGGTGGTGTCTCGGGTGCCGCGCAGGGCGATCACCGGCAGGCGCAGGCTCTCCACACCGTCGAGGTAGGGCCGCCCGGCCGCGTCATCCCAGCGCTGGCGCCGCACCCAGGAGACATACTGCAACCAGAAGCCGATGGACTCATCGGAGCCCCAGCCGATCGAGGCCATCGGCAAGCGGCCGAAGGCACGGGCGACCAGGGCAGACAGCTCCATCACCCCACGCCGGAAGACGCGGCGGACACCGGTCACGCCGGGGTGCAGCCAGAGCCCCGACGCCAGGATCAGGATGCCGTCGTACAGCGGGCCGCGGCGCACCTCGGCGGCGAGGCCGCTCTTGCCCCCGAGCGAGTGACCCACCAGCCACAGCGGCCTGCCCGGAAAGGCATCGCGCAGGGCGGCCACCGCGGCGGGGTGATCGAGCTGAACGAGGTCATCGAAGTCCCAGCGGCCCTCGGGCGGCAAAGGGCCGCTCTGTCCATGCCCGCGCAGATCCAGTCGCACCGCGACGAAGCCCGCCGCCGCCAGCGCCTCGGCCAGAGCGCGCAGGTAGGCGCTGTGGGCGAACATGGCGTGAGCCAGCAGCACCACACCGCGGGGCGGCCCGGCCGGCCGGTGCGGAAACAGCGTCAGGGTCATGTCGCCCGCGGGCACGCGCAGGGGCGTCACCAGCGGGGGCTGCGCTTCTCGGCGAAGGCGGAGAGGCCCTCCACCGGCTCGCCGCTGACGAGCGCGGCCACGCCGCCCTCGGTCTCGGCACGCAGGGCCTCGTCGAGGGGGGCGGTCACCCCCTGGCGGAGCAGGCCGAGCGCGATGCCGACCGCCTGGGGGCCGCCGCGGCTGATCTGCCCGGCCAGCGCCTGGGCCTCGGAGAGCGCGCTGCCATGGGGCACGAGGCGGTCACAGAGGCCCAAGCCGAGGGCCTTGTCGCCGGAGAAGGTCTCGCCGCCGCAGATCACCAGGGCGGCGCGGCCAGGGCCGATGCGACGGGCGAGGCGGCTGGTGCCGCCCAGGTCGGGGATCATGCCGATGCGCACCTCGGGGAGGCCCATCCGGGCGTCGCTGGCGGCGATCAGCACGTCGCAGCACAGCGCCAGTTCGTAGCCGCCGCCCACGCAACTCCCCTCGATGGCGGCGATCGTCGGCGCCGGAAAGGTGGCGAGGCCGGTGAGGTAGCCCTTCAGCTCCTCGATGATGCCGCGCGCAGCCCCCGCGTCGGCCTCCAGGATGGCGGCGAGCGCGCGCTGGGCGACGGGGTTGTCGGGCTTGAGGTCCATGCCCGCGCAGAAGTGCGGGCCGTCGCCCACCACGATCAGGGCCCGGGGCGACAGGGCGCGGGCCTCCTCCACCCGCTCCGCGAGCTGGCGCCACATGGACAGATCCAGGGCGTTGTGGCGGCGGTGGCGGGAGAGGGTGATCTGGGCCACCCCGCCTTCGCAGCGCAGGCTGACCGATCCGACCGGCGGGGCGCTCTCGCTCATGGGGTGGCTCCCGGGGCGGCGGGCAGCAGGGAGAGGACCTCGGGGGGCGGCTGCAGATCGGGGGGTGTGGCCAGATCGGTCGCCACCCGATCGAGCTGGATGACCATTGAGATCGGCCCCATCTTCTGGGTCACCCGCATCGGCTGCA
>JBEIQK010001059.1:0-1850 GCA_040376505.1 Alphaproteobacteria bacterium
CAGGCCGAGGTCGACTGGCGGATCCTCTTTGGCGCGGTGGAGCCGGGTCTGTCCATCCGCCTGCGGCCCGCCGAGGCGCGGCGCGTGATGGGAGAGGCGGACCGGCGCGGGCTGATCGGGCTGCTGCTGACCCTGCCGCACGGGGTGGAGTCGATGAGCCCCGATGTGCCGGGTCTGGTGTTGACCTCCACCAACCTTGGCGTGGTGGCCACCCTCGACGAGGTGATCGAGGTCACGGCGGCCACCCGAAGCGCTGTGGAGGCGGGAATGCGGGCGCTGGCGCGCCGGGTGTCGATGGCCTGCGCCATGGCGGGCTTCTCCACGCGGGAGGAGGGGGGCTACCCGGGGTGGCGGCCGGTGCCGGGCACGGCCCTGCTGCGCACCATCGACGAGGTCTGGCGTAGCCTTGGGCACGGCCCGATGGAGATCATGGCCATTCACGCGGGGCTGGAGTGCGGGCTCATCGGCGAGCGCTACCCACAGATGGAGATGGTCTCCTTCGGGCCGGACATGTGGGACGCCCATACCCCCGACGAGCGCGTAAGCATCGCCTCCGTTGGGGCCTTCTATGCCCTGCTGCGGGCGGTGGTGGAGCGCCTCGCCCAGCCTGTGGCCTGAACAGAGGCTCAGTCCCGCAGGATCTTTTCCAAGGCCCGGCCCTTGGCCAGCTCGTCCACCAGCTTGTCGAGCTGGCGGATCTGCTGCATCAGGGGGTCTTCGACCTGCTCCACCCGCACGCCGCAGACCACCCCGGTGATGCGGTGGCGATTGGGGTGCAGGGCGGGGGCCTGGGCGAAGAAGGTGCTGAAGTCTACATTCTGGTCGATCGTGTCGCGGAGGCCCTGGGGGCTGTGGCCGGTGAGCCAGCAGATCACCTGGTCGACCTCCTCGGCGCTGCGGCCCTTGCGGACGGCCTTCTGGACGTAGAGGGGGTAGACCGAGGCGAAGGAGGTGGTGAAGATTCGGTGTCCGGCCATGGGTGGGGTTCACTCGTTGGACTGAAGGGCGAGATCGGCGGCGGCGTCGGCCGACACCAGCGTGACATGGGCGGGGAGCAGGGGGAGCAGGGCCTGGTAGGAATTCTCCAGGCTGAGCCCGCCGTCGCTGGTCATGTACACCCAGGTGACGGTGCCGGGCGGCAGGGCGCCGAGGCGGTCGGCCATGGCCTGGGGCGTGGGGTGGAAGTCGTCTCGACCGTCCACGCCGCGCCAAGCGTGGGAGCGGAAGAGGGCGATCTGGTTGCCGTCTTCACCGTACAGCACCTGGAATTCCTGCTCGGCGGGCCAGTCGGGGAAGGCCTCGATGACATAGGGCACGTTGACCGGAAAGATGCCCTGGATGGCGCTGCCGTCGTGGGCGTAGCGCGGCAGGAAGGTGTTGACGGCGTCTGTCCAGCCGTCGAACCACTCCCAGTGCACCACGCTGCGGGTCCCGTAGAGGTCTGCCACCGCCTCGGTGCGCCTGGCGAAGGTCTTCTGTTCGGCCGTGGGCATCCGGCTGGGGTAGGCGTACTGGTAGCCGCTGGGCGGCAGCATGAAGAAGTCGGCGCCGGTGGTGTTGGCGGCGGAGAAGTACCACTGGAGCACGTCGGGGGCGAGGTCGGGCAGGTGAGGGGAGATCGTCCAGGTGAGCGGCGGACAGCTTTCGGTGGCGCAGTAGGCGAGGCGCTCTTCGAGCCAGTCGCGACGGGTGGAGAAGATGTAGCGCACGTTGTCGCCGTCGCCGATGACGAAGGCGACGTAGGTTTGTGTCGGGTCGTAGGTGAGGGCTTGGGCCGGCGTGCGGGCCAGCTCCGCGGGGTCTTCGAGCTTGGGGCGGCGGGTGTCGAAGAAGGAGAGGTTGGTGGTGCG
>JBEIQK010000992.1:0-2103 GCA_040376505.1 Alphaproteobacteria bacterium
CCTTCACCAACTACGCCGACACCGCCATCCGGGCCCGCCGGGGCACGGTCGAGATCACCGACACCACCATCGATGGCTTTGGCGGCGGCGGCGTTTACTGCGATCAGGCGTCAATGAATTTCGAGGACTCCACGGTCACCAACGGCAGCGAATTTATCTATCACGACGAGACCTACAAAGATGGTAGGCTGTACTCCAGCTCTGACGGTGACCCACCCGGCCCTGCGATCGACGCTGGCAACTGCGATCTCACCGTGCAGAACGTCGACATCTCGGAGATCAACGGCCCAGGCATGTGGGCCCAAGCCAATTCGACGGGCTCCTACTCCTTTGTGCTCGTTGGTGTCACCTTCACCAACGTGTCCCAGGCCGGGGGCACCTGGAATTCGGCGATTGACCTCAGGCTCGATTACCCCTCGTCGGCCGCCTACCTCACCGACGTCACCGTGACGGGCGCCCCCTACAACGGGCTCTACGCCTACACCAGCATGGCGGCCGGCAGCTACGCCGACCTCGTCACCTCGGGGCTCACGA
The DNA here is from genome assembly GCA_040376505.1 of Alphaproteobacteria bacterium. Taxonomy (GTDB): domain Bacteria; phylum Myxococcota_A; class UBA796; order UBA796; family UBA2385; genus JBEIQK01. The sequence continues at coordinate 535 of JBEIQK010000992.1, forward strand.
TGAGCGAGGTGGGCAACTACGGCGCCCTGCTCTCCGGCACCTCCCTGCGGGCCACCTTCGACGGGGCCGACATCTCCGCCTCGGGCTCCTATGGTCTGTTTTCGTCGGGCCTGGACTCCTTGACCCTCACCAACAGCGCCATCACGGGCACCGGCGCCTCGGGCGCCTATGTCGGCGCCACCCAGGCCACCATCACGGGCAACACGCTCACCGGCAACGCCTACTATGGCGTGGAGTGCTCGGTCACTTCCCTCGACGCCTGCTATGGCAATGATCTGTCCAGCAATGGCATCGCTGAACAGAACGGCTGCGACGAGGAGTGCAGCGCCCTTTAGAGGATGGTCTTGCCCATCGCGCTGCTGATCAGCCAGACCGCGAGGCGCCCGGTCTGGTTGGCCTGATCGAGGGTGGGGTTGAGCTCCACCATCTCCATGCCCAGCAGGCGCCCGGTGCGGGCCGCGGTCTCGCAGATGAGGTGGCTCTCCCGGATCGACAGCCCGCCGGGCACCGGCGTGCCCACGCCCGGGGCGGCGGAGGGGTCGACGCCGTCGAGATCAAAGGAGAGGTGCACCCCGGCGGTGCCGTTCTGCACGCGATCGAAGGCCTCGCGCACGCAGACGGCGGTGCCGCGCTCGTCGAGCTCGGCCATCGTGTAGACCCGCACGCCGAGCTCCCGCACCATCGCCCGCTCGCCCTCATCCACGTCACGGGCGCCGATGATCACGACGTCGCGCGGATCGAGGGCCGGAGTGTCGCCGGCGAGGGCCACCAGATCGGGCGGGCCGATGCCGAGGAGGACGGCGAGCGGCATGCCGTGGATGTTGCCCGAGGGGCTGCTTTGGGGCGTGTTGATGTCGGTGTGGGCGTCGACCCAGACAACGCCGACGCGCTTGCCCCGCTTGCGGTGGAAGCGGGCCAGGGCCGAGACGGTGCCGATCGCCTGAGAGTGGTCGCCGCCCAAGACCAGCGGCAACAGGCCCTCTTCGAGGTTGCGCTCGACGATGTCGGCGAGGCGGGTGCAGGTGGCCAGGATCGGCTCCAGGAAGCGGGCGTGGGGGTCGCCCGGGCTGCTGCTCTCAAAGGAGGGCACGCCGATGGAGTGCACGCGGGCGACCTCGCAGCGCAGGGCCTCCAGCTCGGGCACGAGGCCGGCGACGTGCATGGCGCTGGGGCCCATGTCGGTGCCGCGGCGCCCGGCGCCCAGGTCGAGGTGGACGTTGCAGATGCCGATCCGGTGACGAAAAGGCCCGGTTCGAGCGGCGGGTGCGGGGTTCGAGGTCGCGTCAGCCATGATCTCTCCTGCGAGGGCAAGGCTCTATCTCTGCCTTGGTGAGGCCGGGGTGGAATGGCCGCCGCGGCCGGGCGTCGACGAGATCGGAGCCTCTGCGCTGCAACCCGGCGCCCATTTGCGGCATAAAGGCTCCAGTGTAAATCCAGCCGCGCCCCGCCTCCCTTCTGCTTGGAGCCTCCGATGTCGCACCTCCTCCGCCTCTGCCTGTTGACCCTCGGCCTCACCGGCCTCGCCAACGCCCAGGAGGCCGCGCCCGCCGCCCCCGCCGCCCCTGCCGC
>JBEIQK010001138.1:0-1556 GCA_040376505.1 Alphaproteobacteria bacterium
ATCAAGCGCCTGCGCCGCGCCCAGTACGCCCGTCAAAGCGTGGTGGTCTTCAAGCCGCGGGTCGACAACCGCTACGCCGAAAACGCCGTCGGCAGCCACTCCGGCCAGCGGATGCGCTCCTTTACCATCGAGTCGGCCGTGCAGATCCCGTCCCTGGTCGGCGACGCTGTGGTGATCGGCATCGACGAGGCCCAGTTCTTCGACAGCAGCCTCGTCAAGGTGGCCGAAGACCTCGCCAACGCCGGCAAGCGTGTGGTGATCGCCGGGCTCGACCTCGACTACCTCGGCCGTCCCTTCGAGCCGATCCCCGAGCTGCTCGCGGTGGCCGAGTACATCCAGAAGAACCTCGCCATCTGCGTGGTCTGCGGCAACCCCGCCGACCGCAGCCAGCGCATCGTCAACCGCGGCGCCCGCGTGCTCGTCGGCGAGACCAACGCCTATGAGGCCCGCTGCCGGCTGCACTGGGACCCCCACAACTTCGAGCCCGTGCAGCAGTCCCTGCCCCTCGGCCCCAACCTCGCGGACCCGGGGGAGGGGTGAGCCCCGGCCGCCGGGTCGGCCTCGCCTGGGAGCTGACCAGCGCCACCGGTTGGGGCGTCTACGGCGCCGCCCTCACGCTCGGGATGCTCGATCAGGGCCTCGCCCCCTTGCTCCTCAAGCGGCCCGGCCTCTGGACCCCCGACCCCGTCCAGGCCGCCCGCCTCGCCCCGCTGCTGGCCGAGCAGGCCCAACTCTCGGCCCAGGTGCGGGCCGCCGGCAAGGGCCGCCTGCGCCTGCCGATGCCGGTGGTGAAGACCCTGCAGCCCGGCTTCGTGCCGATGCACGCCGGCCAGGTCTTCTACGGCAGCGAGAACATCGGGGTCATCTTCTTCGAAGACACCCACCTGCGCCCCGCCGACCTCGACCGGGCCCGTCAGCTCGACCGCATCCTCACCGGCTCCACCTGGAACCAGCGCCTCCTCGAGGGCGCCGGCCTCACCCACGCCCGCTGCGTGCTCCAGGGCGTCGACACCGCGCGCTTTCACCCCCGCCTGCGCCGCCCAAGCCCACCGGGCGCCCCCCTCACCCTGTGGAGCGCCGGCAAGCTGGAGCGCCGCAAGGGCCAGGATCTCGTGCTGGCCGCCTTTCGCCGCTATGTCGCCCGTCACCCGGGGGCCCGCCTGCTCACCGCCTGGCAGAACCCCTGGCCTGAGGGCGCCCGCGACATCGGCGTGGACGGCCATGTCGACGGCCCCCCCGCCCGAAAGGGCGATCAGCTCGACATCGAAGGCTGGGCCCTGCGCAACGGCTGCCCGCCCGGCAGCGTGATCGACCTCGGCCTCCGGCCCCACGCCGCCCTGGCCGCAGCGATGGCCAGCGCCGATCTGGCGATCTTCGCCAGCCGCTACGAGAGCGGCACCAACCTGCCCGCGATGGAGGCCCTGGCGATGGGCCTGCCGGTGATCCTCTCCGAGAACACCGGCCACCTCGACCTCATCGCCGAGGGCCGCTGCCTCGCCCTCCCCTGCCCCTATGCGGTCCCCCCCACGCAAGCAGGAGTGGGCAACGATGGTTGG
>JBEIQK010000033.1:0-17504 GCA_040376505.1 Alphaproteobacteria bacterium
CCCGACGAGGCCCAGGCCGCCCTCGACGCGCTGGTGCGTCTGGGCCTGCTCCGCCCCTTGGAGGGCGGCGGGCTCGGCCCCGCCGACGCCAGCGTGGCCACCCCCCACGAGGTTTGGGCCCTCGCGGTCTACAACTACCACCACGCCATGATCGAGCGCGCCCGCGAGGCGCTCAGCAACACGCCGGGGAGCGAGCGGCATTACTGCGCCTTGACAGTTTCCCTGACCGCCGAGAGCCTGCCCCGGCTAAAGCGCGAGCTGGATGCGATTCAAGAACGCCTGCTGGAATTGTGCGACGGCGCCCCCCGGTCCGCGCGTACAGGTGTACCAGCTCAACCTGAACCTCTTCCCGCTGTCCCACCGGCGCTCCGAGATCCCCTGATGCCGCTCGCCTGGCTCCTCGCTCTGCTGCCCCTGGTCGCCTGTCGGCCCACCGAGCCTGTGTCGGGCACCGCGGTGGGCAACCCCAACGGGATGAGCGCAGCCGGCGCGTCGGGCACGGGCCTGACCTGGACCCAGGGGCGCCTCGATCTGCGCGGCGTCTCGCTGGAGGCCTGCACCGACGGTGCCTTGCGCGTCGTCGGGGTCAACGACTCCCTCGACCTGCTCGCCCCGCGCCCGCTGCCCCTGCCGGAGGGCGACTGGTGCGCGCTGGCGATCCTCGGTGGCTCCACCGTGCATCTGTTGGGCGACGCCGCCGAGGGCGCCACCGTCTCCCTCTCCCTGGAGCTCAACGACCTGCGCTTTGAGGCCGATCTCGAGGGGTCCGACCTGCTCGTTGAGCTCGGCAGCCCGGGCTGGATCAGCGCCGAAGACCTGTGGCTGGAGCCCGGCGAGGCGCTTGTCATCGGGACCACCAGCGAGTGGCACGACTACCTCGCCGGCGATCTCGTGGATCAGAGCGCGCTCTTCGTCGACGCCGACCACGACGGCCTGCTCTCCGAGGCCGAGCGGAGCAGCGGCGCCCTGGCTGCCCCCGACAACAGTTGGGAGGACGACGATTGGGATGGCTGGGGCTGGTGGGAGTAGCCCCCTGAACAGCGGCCCCAGCGCAGTGCTACAACGGGCCTGACGCCGCACCCTGCCCTGCGGCCCGGAGACGCCCATGTGGGCCCTGCTCCTCGCCTGCGCCGATCCCCAGCCTCCCATCCCGCCCGCCCCCGTCCGCGACGAGCGCACCGACGTGCTCCTCGTCACCATCGACACCCTGCGGGCCGATCGGGTGGGTGCCTATGGCGACCCCCACGCCTCCACCGCGGTGATGGACGCCCTCGCCGCCGAGGGCCTCCTCTTTCGCGAGGCCCACACCGTCACGCCCCTCACGCTCCCGGCCCACGCCAGCCTGCTCAGCGGCCTCTACCCGCTGCACCACGGCCTGCGCGACAACGCCGGCTTTCTGCTGAGCCCCCAGGTCGCCACCCTGCCTGCGGCCCTGCAGGCTCAGGGCTACGTCACCGCCGCCTTTGTCAGCGCCTTCGTCCTCGACAGCGCCTGGCGCCTCGACCGCGGCTTCGACCTCTACCGCGACCCCTTCCACCCCCAGGACCTCGCCCGCGTCGGCGCCTTCGGAGAGGTGGAGCTGCCCGGCGCCGAGGTGGTCAACGCCGCCGTGGCCTGGTGGAAGGAGGCCGGCCGCGGCCCCAACCCCCGCTTCGCCTGGGTGCACCTCTACGGCCCGCACCAGCCCTGGACCGCCGACCCCGCCTTGTCCGCCGACCCCTACCGGGCCGAGGTCGCCGCGGCCGACCGCCTGCTCGGGCGCCTCGTCGAGACGGTGGGCCGCAACACGCTGATCGTCGTCACCTCCGACCATGGCGAGGGCCTGTGGGAGCAGGGCGAGCGCGGCCACGGCCTGCTCCTGAGCCGCGGCGCCACCCGCGTTCCCCTGATCCTGCGGCCCCCCGGCGGCCTGCGCGGAGCGGCCACCGCCGCCGCCCGCAGCGCCGAGCCCCCCGCGATCCGCCGCCCCGAGGGCCTCGACGCGGCGCTGATCCTCGACGCCGTCCCCGACGCCCCCAAGGCCGCCCGCATCGTCGAGGGCGCGGTGAGCCTCGTCGATCTGGCCCCCACCCTCGCCGAGCTGCTCAGTGTGCCCTTCCCCGAGGTGGACGGCCGTTCGCTCGCCGCCGCGCTGCAGGGGCCCCTCCCCGAGGCGCCGCCGGTCTACGCCGAGACCTACTTCCCGCTCTTTCACCACGGCTGGAGCCCGCTCTTCCTCGCCGCCACCGCGAGCGAGCGCCTGGAGCGCGGGCTGCGCGATGTGCGCGTTCCGGCCAGCGATGATCCGCCCCCCGCCGCGCTCGTCGAGGTGATCACCCGCTATGCCGGCACCGAGCCCCCGCGCCCCGGCCCGGTTGACGGCGAGGTGATCGCCCGGCTGGAGGCCCTCGGCTACGTCGCCCCCGCCGCGCTTCCCAGCGAGGTCTCCGGCGATCCGCGCGACCGGCTGCACACCCTGGCCGAGCTCGACGCCGCCGCCGCCGATCCCGACCCGAAGAAGGCGGTCGCCCGGGTGGCCGCGCTGGTGCGCCGCGACCCCGAGATGTCCGACGCCGCCATCACCCTGTCGCTGCTCCAGGCCGGCACGGGAGACCTGAAGGGCGCGCTGGCCACCACCGAGTCGGTGCTCTCCCGCTGGCCGGAGCACCCGACCGCCCTGGCCAACGCCGCCTTCCTGGCCCGCCAGTTGGGCCAGGGCGAGGAGGCCCTGCGCTACGCCCGTCAGATGATCGCCCTGAACCCGCGCGACGCCCGCGGCCACCGCCTCGTCGCCGCCGTCCTGGTCGACCGGGAAGACGCGCCCGGCGTGCTCGCCGCCACCGCCGAGGGGCTGGTGGCCGCCCCCGAAGACCCCAATCTGCACGACCTGCACGCCCTGGCGCAGATCCAGGTGGGAGACCCGGCCCAGGGGATCCTTCACCTGGAGCAGGCCCGGCGCTTTGGCACCCAGGCCCAGGATCTGTCCATGTGGATGGGGCGGGCCCACCAGCAGGCCGGCCAGATCGACGAGGCCGCCAAGGCCTATGAGCGGGCCAGCCGCGAGATGCCCGGCGACCTGCGCCCCGGCGCGATGGCCGGCATCATGCTCTACGAGGCCGGCCGCTGCGCCGACGCCCTGCCCTTCTTGATGAACGTCTATGGCCGCGGCGGAAAGATGGACCCCCAGATCCGGGCCGCCACCGACGCCTGTAAGGCTGAACAGTCGGCCAAGGGGGCCAAGGCCCCCCGAGGAGCCCCATGAGTCGCACCCTCTCCGCGCTGCTGCTCTATCTCCTGGCCTGCTCGGGCGACAAGGACGCCGCCAGCGACGACACCCAGTCCGGCGAGTCCGACGCCGACGCCGACGCCGACGCCGATGTGGACAGAGACCCCCACCTGCTCTTTCCCGAAGGTGCGGTCTGGTACGAAGACCTCAGCGCCGCCCCCACCGACGCCCGCTCCGCCACCGTGATGGCCGCCTTGCAGGCCCATGGCTGGGGCCTCGGGCGCCTGCAGATCGACTTCTCCATCGAGGTGCTCGAAGGCGACGCCGCCACGCCGCGCATGGACTTCATCCCCAAAGACGGTGAGTTCTACAGCCCCGACTGCGACGCCGTGCCGATGCCGGTCCCCGCGGGCGGCGTCCTGGAGGGCGAGACCGGCTACGCCTGCGAGGGCGACGGCGACTGCCATCTCATCGTGGTGGAGCGCGACGAAGACAAGCTCTATGAGATGTGGCGGGCTGATCTGCAGGGCAGCGATCTGTACGGCGGCTGCCTCGCCGTTTGGGATCTGAACACCGTCTACCCGGCCGAGGGCCGCGGCGATCAGTGCTCCTCCGCCGACGCCGCGGGCTACCCGATCGCCCAACTGCTCTTCACCGCCGACGAGGTGGCGGCCGGCGAGATCAACCACGGCATCCGCCTCGCCCTGCCCAATTCGATCATCCAGGACGGCGTCTTTTTCCACCCCGCCAGCCACGCCACCAACGCCGGGGGCGGCGGCGAAGAGGCGGTGCCCTATGGCGCGCGCCTGCGACTGAAGCCCGACTTCGACCTCAACCGCATTGAAAACGAAAACGCCCGCGTCATCGCGGTCGCCATGATGAAGCACGGCCTCTACCTTGCCGACGGCGGCAATGTGGCCCTGATGGGCCGCTCCGACCGCAGCAGCGTGAACACCTGGGCTAGCCTCGGCATCGACTCCCACGCCCTCGAGGGCATCGAGCCCCAGGACTTCGAGCTGGTTGAGCTGGCGAGCGAACCCATCGAGCTCACCTTCGAATGTGAACGAAACGGTCTGTGATGCCCACCCTCCGCTCCTTCGCCTCGCTGGTGCATGACGCGGTCGACCACACCGTCGATCTGGTCGACCTCGGGCATGAGGTGTCGGCCCGCAGCGCCCTGCGCCTCGTCGACCTCCTCAGTCCACCCCTGTCGCCCGCCGCTCGGGAGGTCGACTCCCTGCGTCGCGGCCTCACCCGTGGGGTGCTGGGCTCCATCAAGGGCGTGAACCGCCTCGTCGAGGAGGGCCTGGCCCCCGCCTACGACGCCGTCTCGCCCCCCGCCGAGCAGCCCGCGCCGCCCCTGCCCTTGCGCTCCGACCTCGTTGGGCAGGCCGCCTGGCTCCTCGACGCCGCCCAGGGCGCGGCCAACGGCGTGGCCGGCGACCACCTGCATGCCCGCGGCAACCGCCTCGACCTGGGCCTGCGCCTGCGCAGCGCCACCGACTGGATCGAGCTCGACGGGATCGGCATCCCCGAGGAGGCCAGCGCCAAGGTGGTGGTCTTTGTTCATGGGCTCGCCACCACCGAGTGGAGCTGGTGCCTCGACGCCGCCCGCCACCACGGCGACCCCGGCGCCCACTTCGGGAGCCTGCTCCAGGCCGAGCTCGGATTTACGCCGATCTTCGTGCGCTACAACACCGGCCGGCGCATCCTCGACAATGGCGCCGCCCTCGCCAAGGCCCTCGATGCCCTCGTGCTCCGCTGGCCGGTGCCCATCGAGCAGCTCGTGCTGATCGGCCACAGCATGGGCGGCCTCGTGCTGAGGGGGGCGCTGGTCGCCGGGGCGGCCCATCCCTGGGTTGACCGGGTCAGTCATCTGTTTACGCTGGGCTCGCCCCACAAGGGCGCCCCGCTGGAGCGTGTCGGGCAGGGCGCCGTGGCGGCCTTGGAGGCGGTGGAGCTCCCGGCGCCGGCCATCATCGCCGCCCTGCTGCGCGGGCGCAGCGCCGGCATCCAGGATCTCGGCCTGGGGCGGATCCACGAGGAGGAGACGCCGCCGCCCTTTCCCGCGCAGCTGGACTGGCATTTTGTGTCGGCCGGCGTCGCCACGGCGGCCGACCACCCCTGGAGCCTCGTGCTGGGCGATCTCCTCGTGCCGATCGACAGCGCCGCCGGCCCCGAGGAGCGCCCGTTGCGCTCCACCGCACACTTCGTCGGCGGCCTGCACCATGGCGAGGTGCAGATCCATCCGGCGGTCTATGCGGTGATCCGCACGGCGCTGTCGGCATCTTGAGCGTCGTTCTCCGGTCAGCCTTTGTCCGTGTTCGGGTGGAAGGCCGCCGCGCCCCGGCATAAAGCAATTGGGCCTGGATGGAGCCCGGATGATCGCCCTTTGGTTGGCCTTGAACCCCTGGGAGCCGGCCCCGCCGCCGCCCCCGCCCTCCGCCTTCGCCGCCGAAGAGGTGCGCGAGATCTACAACGCCGAGGGGCAGAAGGTGCGGGAGCTGGTGGTGGTGGGCGAGCGCCTGCTGCGGGAGAGCACCTTCACCTATGACGCCGCCGGCCGCCCCCTGCGCCGGCTCAGCCAGGAGGCCCAGTCGCGCACCGAAGAGACCTGGCTCTACGATGACAAAGGCCTGCTCTTGCAGAACCTCGTTGTGGTAGATGGTGTGGTGCAAAAGTCTGTTCAAAACCGCTACGACGCGGGTCGACTGGTGCGCAGCGAGCAGGTGGGCCCCGCCGGCACCCAGATCCGCACCTTCACCTATGGCCCCCGCGGCGAGCTGCTGTCCACCGAGGCCCGCGGCGCCGATGGCGCGCTGCTGGCGCGCACCCTGGCCGAGCGCCCGGCCCCCGCACCCACCCCCGTGCCGATCCTCCTGGCCGCCAGCCTGGGTGTGAGCTCCGCCTCGGTGACCGGCCAAAGCGATCGCAGCGTGGGCTTCTCGATCCTGCGCAAGCCAGGCGAGGCCCAGTACCGCAGCGATCCCCTGGAGGTGCGGGTCTCCAGCGCCTGGACGCGCAGCGAGGTGGGTGAGACGGTCGTAAACGATCAGCTCCTGGGCAGCTTTGGCGTGGACTACAACGAGCTCGTGCCGCGACTGACCCCCTTTGTCTTTGGCGCCGTCGAGCGCAACCCGGCCACCAACCTCGACATCGACCTCACGGTCGCTCCTGCCGGCCTCAAGCTCGACCTCGTGCCCAATGGGCGCCCCACCCTGCTCGACGTCTCGGGCGCCCCGGTCTGGGGCTACCGGGCGGTGCTCAGCCCGGAGGGCACCGACTGTGATGGCTTCACCCAGGAGGCCGAGGGCGCCTGTGTCTTGCAGAGCTGGCGAGCCAGCCTGCGCCTGCGCGTTGGCTATGCGCGCGCCACGCCGGCTGGCGACTTCAAGCTGCTCGATGTCGTGGAATTCTTGCCCCAACTGGGCGCGGCGGGAGAGAACACCATCTTCAAGAACACCTTCACCCTGACCGTGCCGCTCGCGAAGTTCCTCTCGATGGGCTACAGCCTCGCCTATGTCTCCGATCCGCTGCTGGCCAGCCAGATCGACTGTTCGGCAGACCCGGGCAACCTCGCCTGCGACGGCCAGCAGATCACCATGGGCGGGCAGGTGACCCTCTCGCACCGCTTCACCCGATGAGGGCGCTCGGCCTGCTGCTCGCCGCGGCCTGCACAGAGGCGCCAGCGCCCGTCCTCTCTCCGGTGACGGCGGCGGGCTGCCCGCCGGGGATGGTGGCGGTGGCCGGCGGCAGCGGCACGCTCGGCATGAAGGGCCAGCCCTATGGCATCGTCGCCACCGCCCACCTCGAAAAGGTCGATGCGCCCGAGCAGGGCTGCGCCGCCGCGGTGGCCGGCACGCCCGGCGCGCTCACCTGCTGGGTCCAGACCAACCTCATCGATCCAGTCGTCGGGCCCCATCCCGTCACCGTGGCGCCCTTCTGTATCGACGCCTACCCCTTCCCCGGCCCCGGTGCCGCCTACACCCGCGACGGCATGACCGCCTGGGACGCCGCCCGCCTTCAGGCGCTGCTGGCCACCGGGCGCTACGGGCCGCGCCGGCTCTGCTCATTCACAGAGCTCGAGGCCGCGGTGGCCGGGCTCGGCTCCAACCAGCGCTTTGTCTACGGCGACACCCCCGATCCCGCCCGCTGCCCCGACCGCTCGCCCATCGGCGCCGACCCAGGCTGTCGCAACGCCGAGACCGGTGTCTTTGAGTATGGCGCGGTGAACAGTCACTGGGTGGTGGCCGACGCTGACTTTGTCGCCGCCGCCTGCCCCTCGCCCCCCTGCGCGGCCGCCGGCGGCCACCCGCTGCGCGCCGGCATGGTGATCGTCGCGGGCGGCACAGCCCGGGCCCAGACCCGCCAGGCCCCGCTCACACCGCACACCTGGCATGATCATGGCGAGCCCAATCCGATCGGCTGCGATCAGATGGGCTGGGACGATCAGCCGGTGATCTGCGCCGATCCCGATCCCCGCTACCTCCCCGGGCCGGTGCCCCCCGCCCTGTTGGAGGCCGAGGCGGCCTGGGCCCGCCTCGTCCTGGTGGCGCGCCAGACCGGCAGCATGACCGCCACCCTGGAGGCCGGCCTGGGTGAGGAGGTCTGTGACGAGGAGGTGCCGCCGCCGATGTAGGGCTACTCGGTGCGCAGGGCCTCGACTGGATCGAGGCGGGAGGCCCGCCAGGCCGGGTAGAGGCCAAAGACAAGGCCAATGCCCGATGAGAAGCCCATCGACAGCGCCACCGCCCAGAGCTCGACGTGAAAGGGCCAGGCCGTCACCCACTGGTTCAGGGCCAGGGTGCCCGCTCCCAGGAGCGACAGGGCGAGGCCAAGACCGATCAGGGCGCCCAGCACGGTGACCGCCAGCGTCTCGGCGACGAATTGCCGTAGGATGTCGGACTGAGAGGCGCCGATCGCGCGGCGCACGCCGATCTCCTTGGTGCGCTCGGCCACCGTCACCAGCATGATGTTCATGATGTTGATGCCGCCGACGATCATGCTGAAGAGGGTGGTGAGGTAGACCAGGGCCTGGATTACCAGCAGCACCAGCTCTTCGGTGCTCTGTCCATCGCTGACCCCGTCGAAGTCCCAGGTCTTCGAGCCCCGGTTGCGCAGCAGGATGGCGTCGATCACGTCGCGGGTGGCCAGGACATAGTCCTTCATCAGTCCGCTGTAGGTGTTGGGCAGGGCGACCTTCACCACGATGTTGGTGGGTCGACGGGAGGGGTCCATCTCCAGGCGGTAGGTGGTGGCGGGAAAGAGCAGGCGGTAGTTCCAGCCCCAGCGCCCGCCGGGGCCCATCTCCGGCTTCTCTTCGAGGATGCCGATGACATGAAAGGGGGTGCCGCCCACCCGGATCGTGTCGCCCGGCTTCAGCCGACCGTCCAGCACCTTGGAGCCGGCCATCACCACATGGGAGAGGCTCTGGTACTCTTCGGAGACAAAGACCCGGCCCTGGCTCACCTTCAGTCGATAGACCTCAAAGGCGGTCGGCTCCACCCCCATCGTCAGCGGCGAGAAGTCCTCCCCCTCAAAGGTGGCCTGGCGGTCCTGCAGGCCGTAGGCCGCTGTGACCTGGGTGCCGTCGGAGATCAGGTCGGAGTCGGCGATGGCGCCCTGGTCGGCCGACGTGAGCATCTTGGCGTCGGGGTTGTCCATCACCTTGCGCCAGTCATTCGACACGGTGATGACGTCGTCGCCGGTGGCCTGGCTGCTGCTGCGGGCCAGCACATCCTGGCCCACGGTCAGCAGGCTGGCCAGCACCACGAGGCTGGCCACGCCCACCACGATGCCCGAGACGGTGAGCAGAAAGCGCGTCTTCTGCGTGCGAAAGAGGTGGATGGCGGTGGCGAGGGCCTCGATCATTTCATCTCCGCAGGCACTCGACGATGTCGAGCCGGGCGGCGCGCCAGGCCGGCAGGGCGCCGAAGACGAGGCCGATGCCGGCCGTGGAGCCGAGCGAGAGCGCCACGCCGAGCAGGCTGATGGTGCCCACCCAGGACTCCACGAAGTTGAGGATGAGCGCGTTGGCGCCGAGGGTGACCCCCAAGGCGATGCCCACGCCAAGCAGGCCGCCCGCCAGGGTCAGGGTGGAGGCCTCGATCAGGAATTGGGAGAGGATGGCGAAGCGCGAGGCGCCAACCGCCCGGCGCACGCCGATCTCCCGCACCCGCTCGGTGATGCTTACCAGCATGATGTTCATGACGCCGATGCCGCCGGCGAAGAGGCTGATGCCGGCGATCAGGGCCACGATCAGATCGAGCACGAGAAAGAAGGTGTAGAACTCCTTTAAGAAGGAGGAGAAGTCCAGCGAGCGGAAGTCCTCCACCCCGCGGTGATTGTTCAGGAGCGCCGCGTTGGCCATCTTCACCACCGAGGCGTTCTTTTCGGGGTCGGCCGACAGACCCACGAAGAAGCGGGCCTCCTCGGGGCGGCCGTCGCGCTCCTCGGCGGTCAGTTGGGGGATGAAGACGCTGGTCTCCCAACTGAAGCCGAAGTGAATTCCCATCAGCTCGCGCTTCTCCAGCACGCCCACCACCACATAGGGCCGCCGGCCAACCGAGAGGGTGCGACCGATCACCTGGGCGATCGGCACCTCGGGGAAGACCTTCTCGGCCAGGGGCGTGGTGATGACGGCCACACGCAGCTTCTGAAGATTGTCTTCTTCGGTGAGGCTGCGACCCTCCTCGACCTGCCAGTTGAGGATGGTGAGCAGACCCTCCCGGGCCCCCACGATGTCGGCCTTGGCCCGCTTGTCGGCCTGCTCCCAGACATCCTCGGCCCCGTAGGTCGACTCGCTGGTGATGTTGGCGAGGTAGGGGATCTCCCGCAGCGAGGCCATGTCGCGCTCGGTGAAGCCGCGGTCGTACAGGGCCTTCTCGCGGGCAGTGATCTCGCGTCCCTCGCTCGGCACCCACAGGATCATCCGCATGCCGCCGATCTCTTCAATCGCCCGGGCCAGGGTCTTCTGCCCCGACTCTGCCAGCGAGAGCATCACCACGATCGAAAAGGCCCCGATGGTCACCGACAACATGGTGAGCAGCGTGCGAAAGGTGTTGCCTCGCAGGGTGCGCAGCGCGAGCCGGGCCGTCTCGAAGATCAAGCGCGCTCCCTACTCGTCGCGGCCAGAGAGGTCTTTGACATTGGGCTCGGCGTAATACCGATCGCCGGCGCTGAGGCCGCTGGTGATCTCCACGGCGGCGTCGCTGCGGTGGCCCACCGTCACCTCGGTCTTCTTCTTCACTGGCTTTCCAGCCTCATCGACCACCGCAAAGACATAGCTCTTGCCCTCCTCTTCGAAGACCGTCTCGGTGGGCAGCTTGAGCACGCCGGGGAACTCGCCGATGCGGATGCGCACCTCGGCGGTCATGCCGGGCTTGATCAGCACCTTGGCGGTGCTGGGGTCCACCTCCACCTTGACGGTGAAGACGTCGATGCCGCGCGAGGCGTCGGTGTGACCCGAGGCGGCGATGCGGGTGACGGTGCCGGGCACCTCCTCGCCGGGGTAGGCGTCGAGCAGGATGCGGGCGCTCTGTCCCACCGCCACCTTGGCGACGTCGACCTGGTTGAGGTCGATCTCCAGGAGCAGGCGGTCCATCTGGGCGATGGTGAGTTGGGCCTCGCCGTTGACCGTGGCGGTCATGCCGGCGGTGACCACCTCGCCGGGCTCCACCTTGCGGGTGATGACCACCCCGTCGATGGGGGCGGTGATCTGGCAGTAGTGGAGCCGATCCTGGGCGGCGCGAAGCTGCACCCGTGAACTGTTCACGCTGATGCGCGCCATCTCGGCCGAGCGGCGGGAGACGTCGTACTCGGCCTCCGAGATGCCGCGGCTGGCCAGGGCGGCCTCCTTGCGGGTGCGCTCCACCTCGGCGTTCTCGTGCTGGAGCTGGGCCTGCTGCAGCCCGATCTGGGCCAACTCGACCTCTCGGCGGTACTCGGTGTCGATGATTGAGTACAGGAGGTCGCCCTGCTTCACCGCCTGCCCCTCGTCGACCAGCACGGTGGCGACCTCGCCGCTCACCTTGCTCTTGATGTCGACGTCAAAGCGCGGGGCGATCTTGCCCGACTCGCTGACCTCGTCGATGAGGTCGCCCTTCTCGGCGGTGCGGATCAGGTTTTCGTCGAGGTCGCCTTCTTTGGGGCCGCCGCCCATCGAGCAGGCCAGGGCGAAGAGGAGCAGACAGAGGGCGCTGGCGCGAAGGAGGCGGGTCATGGAGGGCTCACCGGGGCGGCTGGCGCGTCGCCAAGCAGCCATTGGAGGTCGGCCTCGGCGTTGGCGAGCTGGACGGACAAGGCCGCCGTCCCGATGCGCGCCTGCCGAAAGGAGGACTGGGCGTTGAACAGATCCAGAATCGAGGCGGAGCCCTGGGCGTAGAGCTCCGACACGATCTGCAGGTTGTCGCGGGCCAGGGCGGCCTGCTCTTCGACCAGGGGGGCCCGGTCGCGGAGCTGGCTCAGATCGGCCGCCGCCTTGCGGATGTCGGCCGCGAGTTGGGCGTCGAGGGCCCGGCGGCTGACCTCGATCTGGGCGGCCCGCAGCTCGGCCTGACGCACGGCGTCGCGGGTCTGACCGAGGTCAAAGGGGTTCCAGGACAGGCGCAGGCCGGCGCTGGCGTCGGCGCCCGGCTCGTCGAGGGCGCCGATGGCCGGCAGATCACCGGCCTCCTGGCGGGTCGAGCCGAGGCCGGCCTCGCCGTAGAGCCCCAGGTTGGGCAGGACGGTGGCGCGGGCGAGGCGAACCGCCGCGGCGCTCTGTTCGGCCTGGGCCGAGAGCTGGTCGCGCTCGGGCCGGTTGGCCCCCGGCGAGGCCGGCAGTCGCACCGCGCCGGCCTGCAGGGGAGGCGGCCCATCGGTGAGGATCAGCTCCTGATCGGGGAGCTGGAGGAGCTGGAGGAGATCCTGCTGGGCGCCGTACAGGGCGCTGCGCTGCTGCACCAGCGACTCCTGCTGGCTCAGCAGGTCGACGCGTGAACGGTTGACGTCAATCCCCGCCGAGAGCCCGGCCTTGGCCTTGGCCTCGATGATGGCGAGGGACTGACGGGTGACGTCGAGGCCCTCCTCCACGGCGGCGATTTGCAGCTCGTAGCCCTTGATCACCCAGTAGGCGGTGGTGGCGGCCCGCTCCAACTGGCGGCGGGTGATGGCCTGATCGAGGCGCGCGACTCGGGCGCCGGCCTCGGCGCTGGCGATCAGCGCCTGGCGCGAGCCCCCCGCGTAGACGGGGACATCGACCCGGGCGCGCAGATCCCAGTCCTCGGCGTTGCCATTGACCGCGGGGCCGCCGAAGGGCCGCTGGTAGCCAAGCTGGGCCCCGGCCCCGGCGCTGAGCGTGGCGTTGACCCGGTCGAGGCGGGCGCGGCTGGCCTCGATCTCGGCGATCTCGGCGGCCAGATCGGCGCTGTCGCGCTCGGGATTGTTGGCCACGGCGAGGCGGCGGGCCTCGGCGACACTGAGGCGGATGGGCTCGGCCTGGGCCAGAGAGGCCAGGAGGAGCAGCCAGAGGGGCATCATCGGTGGCTCTCTGCGGTGGTGGGCATCTGGCTGCCGAGGACCTGGGCGGGCGGCCCATCGGCGACGATGCGGCCGTCTTTCACCCGCACCACCCGGCGGGCCCGCGCGGCGACCTCGGCCTCGTGGGTGACCACCACGATGGTGAGGCCGCCAGCGTGCAAATCGTCGAGCAGGGCCAGGATCTGCTGGGTGGTGTCGCTGTCCAGGGCCCCGGTGGGCTCGTCGGCGAGGAGCAGGCGCGGCTCGGTGACAAGCGCCCGGGCGATGGCGACGCGCTGTTGCTGGCCCCCCGACAGCTCGGTGGGCCGGTGGGTGAGGCGGGCGCCCAGGCCCACCTTCTGCAGGGCTGCGATGGCGCGCTCGCGGCGCTGGGCCGGCTTGACCCCGGCGTAGACCAGCGGCATGGCGACGTTCTCGACGGCGTCGAGGCGGGGCAGCAGGTTGAAGCTCTGAAAGACGAAGCCGATCTTGCGGTTGCGCAGGGTGGACAGCCGCGCGTCGGTCATCGTGGAGACGCGCTCGCCGTCGAGGTAGTACTCGCCCTCGGTGGGCCGATCGAGGGCGCCTAAGATGTTCATCAGCGTGGACTTCCCCGAGCCCGAGCTTCCGATGATCGCGGTGTACTCGCCGGCCTGGATGGAGAGGCTGAGCCCATCCAAGGCGCGCAGGGTCTCGTCGCCCGACCGGTAGGTCTTGGTGAGCCCTTCGGCGGCGATCAGGGGGCGGTCGGGGTCAGCCATCCAGGCTCCGGCGGGGGACAAGGCGGGGGCGCAAGGGTGCACGCCAGGAGACGAACGTCAACGGGGCGGACCGATCAATCTGCCGCGGCCCGAACCCGCAGGCGGCGGTGATCGTCCACGGCGGCCTCCTCCACAAAGCCGCGCTGTATCGCTAGGAGTACGGTGGGGTCGTCCTTCTTGCCGATCACCACATCGACGGCCTCCAGGGGGATCGGCCAGGGAGAGAAGCCGAGGGGGCGATCGGCGGCCGGCTGCTCGATCTGCGCCACATTCCACAGCACCGCGCGCTGGCCGAAGAGGTGGATGGTGTCGTAGTCGGCGGCCACCCGATCGCCGGGGCTGACCCCCTCGGCCAGGGCCGCCAGGGCGATCGGCCCCTGCCGCGGCCAGACCCAGGGAAAGGCGCTGGCCTGCAAGAGGACCAGCAGCGCCGGCCCCCAGCGCCTGGGCAGGCGGGCAGCGCCCGCCACCGCCGAGACCAGCACAAAGGGCACCCAGAAGGCCGTGTAGTGGGCGCTGGGCCCCACCAGGGGCTCCCACTCCTTCGGGCTGGTGGCGAGCATCAGCCCCATCGGCGCCCCCGCCACCAGGCCCGCGGGCGACAGGAGCCCCAACAGGGCCCCGCTGCGCAGCAGGCGCAGGCCCTGATCGAGCCGGCGCTCGGCCACTTCTGGGGGCAGTGGCGGCCCCTCGGGCAGGGGGTTTGTGGGGTTGAAGTGAAAGAACATCTCCGGCTTCAGCGCGGTCCACAGGGCTCCGAGGGCCAGCGACAGCGCGATCAGCGCGAGCCCCTCGCGCAGACAGAGGCTTGAACGGTAACGGGCGAGGCCTGTCGTACCCGGCTGCGGCGGCGCCCAGGGCACCAGACAGAGGGCCACGCCACAGAGCAGGCCCAGGTAGCTGGCCTCCTGGCGGCCGAGGTGGGCGACCAGGGCCCAGCCCAACACGCCGGGCAGGCTGCGGCGGTGGGCGGCGGCGAAGATGCCGATCACACCGGGCACAAAGAGGGAGGAGGGCCGAAAGTCGCAGGTGGCGGCCACCTGAAAGGGGCCAAAGAGCAGGGCGCCACCGAGGGCGGCCAGGGCGAGGCGCCGCCCGCCGAGGTCTTGGCCCAGGCGCAGGAGGGGCCACAGGCCCAGGGTGGCGAAGGCGGCCTGGGCGTAGAGCAGCACCTCCTGGCGAGGGATCAGGGCGTAGATGCCCACCACCAGCGGCAAAACGAGGTGGGTGTGCACCATCGCCAGCATGCCCTCGGGCTCCAGGAGGAGCGGCGAGCTCCAGGGCCCGCCGGTGGCAGCGCGGTGAACGATCTGGGTGAAGAAGGCCAGATCCTGGCCCCAGTTCGGCGCCATCGCTGCGGCGTTGTGGGCGTTGAGCCCGCCCAGGATCAGCGTGGCGCCGAGCACAGCGAGGCACAGGCTCCAGGCAGGCAGGCGATCGTGGGGGGCAGACATGCCGGAGGCTCCGCCGGCGCGGGTAACGCGGGCCTTGGCCCCGGGCGGGCTCCCTTGCGGCCTGAGTTCTACCCGGGTAAAACTCTCGTCCTGGGAGTCCTCATGCACCTGATCGCCTTCTCGGGCCCACGGCGCCTCGCCCAAGGCGACGCTGCCGCCCTGCGCCTCTCTCTCGCGGGCCTCGCCGAAGGGCCCGATTCCCTGCTGATCTTCGACCTCAACACCGGCCAGCGCGTTGACCTTGCCGACCTGGAAGAGGCTCCGCCGGCCCCCCGTCCCGGTCGACCCCGCCTGGGGGTGGTCTCGAGAGAGGTCTCGCTGCTGCCGCGCCACTGGGAGTGGCTCGCCGCCGAGCCCGGCGGGGCCAGCGCCGCCCTGCGCCGCCTCGTCGACGCGGCCCGCAAGGCCGATGGCGGGGCCCAGGCCGCCCGCCTCCTGCGCGACGCCGGACACAAGGTGCTTTGGGCGATTGCTGGCGATCTGCCAGGCTTTGAGGCGATGAGCCGGGCCTGGTTCGCCCGCGATCGGGCCGGCGTGGCGGCCGCGGTGGCAGACTGGCCGCCGGATCTGGCCGATCTGGCGCTCGGCTGCCTCGACCGCTGGCTCGCCCTGGGGGCGCAGGCCGGCGACTGAGCGCCTTGCCGGGGCGGGCCCGCCGCGCGAAGGGGAGGGGAACGGAGGCGACGATGCCCTTCACCGGCTTTGGCCCGGCCACCCTCTCCTTCCTCGGCGACCTCGCCCAGAACAACGACAAGAGCTGGTTCAACGACAACCGCGAACGCTACCTCGCCGACCTCGTGGCGCCCGCCGTTGCCTTTGTGGAGGCCATCGGCCCGCGCCTGCTGCGCCTCGATCCGAGCCTGACCGTCGAGGCTCGGGTGGGGGGCTCCATCTTCCGCATCCACCGCGACACGCGCTTTTCGAGAGACAGGCGCCCCTACAAAGAAGAGCTGGCCTTTCGCTTTCGCGGCGGCGACGAGGGCGGATCGGCCCTGCTGATGCGCATCCGGCCCGATCTCGTGGGGGTCGCGGCGGGGGTCTGGGAATTCTCGCCGGCTCAACAGGCAGCCTTTCGGGCGGCGGTGGCGGGGCCCAGTGGGGCAGAGCTGGCCACGGTGCTGGAGGGGCTCGGCGCTGCCGGCTGCGGCTACACCGCCGCGGCGCTGAAGCGGGTGCCAGCGCCCTTCCCGGCCGACCATCCACGGGCCGAGCTGCTCAAGCAGAAGGGCTTGACGGTGTGGCGTGACCTCCCGCTGCCGGCGGCGCTGGGTGGGCCGGAATTCGTCGACTGGGCCGAGGCGGCCTTTGTGTCGGTGGAGCCGGTGCACCGCTGGCTCCAGTCGGCGCTCGGTCGTCTCGCGTGACGCCTCTGCCCTTCTTGGAGAAGTTGCTCCAGGTGCTGGGGCACGGCGGCTTTTCGTCTACCTACAAGTACGCTGTGCTGCTGGCCCTCATCGATCTGTGCGTGGAGGCCGGCCAGCCGCCCACCGTCCTCACCACCGCACAGCTCGCCCGACGGGTGGTGGAGCTGTACTGGCCCCAGGCGCGGCGCTTTCCGTCGGCTCAGCGCGTGCTGAAGCAGAACAACGGCGAGGCCGCCACCATCCTCCGCCTCGTGGTGGAATACCGGGCGAACCACCCCGATCGGCTCTCGCCGCCCACTGGCCTGTCGCCGCCGGCAGACTTTGTTGACGTGCTGGTAGAGGTCGAGTGGGTGCTGGTTCACCAGCCCCTCCCCAAGCTCCAGAAGGTGGGCGGCGGCGAAGAGCGGTTTCTGTATACGATCTCCTGGGACGAGACGGTCTCCCGCAAGGCCTTCACCCGCGGCAAGCGCGGCCTGCCCGATGGCCTCGACAACCGGCTCCTGTTGATGCCGGGGGCGGCCGCCTCGCTGGTGGCCCTGGCGGCGGTGATCCGCCCCCTGGTGCAGAGCCAGTGGCTGGCCAAGGTGCGGGCGCTGAACGGACTCCCCGACGCCGAGCTGGACGACTTCCTCTTCGGCGCCCGCCGGATCGACCTCGGCGCCCTGCGCGGCCCCCTGCGCGACCTGCAGGAGGGGCAGTGCTTCTACTGTTCAGGCAACCTCTCGCGCGGACCCACCGAGGTCGACCACTTCCTGCCCTGGGCCCGCTACCCCGATGATGGGCTCGACAACCTGCTCCTCGCCCATGGGAGCTGCAACCAGAAGAAGCTGCACTACCTCGCCGACCTCGACTTCGCCCGCCGGTGGGCCGAGCGCAGCGAGCGAGAGGACAAACGGTTAAGCGAGATCGCCCTTGCGGAGAATTGGGGCCGCGACAGGGCCCGCACCTTCGGCGTGGTGGCCAGCAGCTACCAGTCGGTGACCGAGGGCATCCGCCTCTGGCAGGGCGGCGAGGCGCTGCGTCGCCTGTCTGTCGAGGACCTGTCGCCCGTGATGGCCTTTGGCCGGGGACTGGTGGGGGGTCAGGGGTAGGTGCCGTCGACCTCGCCGGTGAAGGCGATCCAGTCGGCGTTCCCGGAGAGGGTGGCGTGCAGCGTGGTGGCGTCGAGGGCGCCTTGCACGGTCGCCGACAGGGACTGGTCTCCGTCTTCTGCGGCCCAGGA